>CAUZHN010000009.1:0-54901 GCA_963579625.1 Gemmatimonadales bacterium UBA6960 | reverse complement strand
CTTTCAGGGCCGATTCCCTCCCATTGAACGCCACCGGGATCGATGCTATTGATTCGGTGGTCTCTCCATGGTCCCTCGAGTCCGTAGAAGTACCACCAAGGCACCCCATTCATAGCGGTTACCACGGCGGTCTCGGGACCAAGCAGGGATTGCATAGGCTCGACGATGGCCGGCGCGGAGTGTGCCTTGAGCGTGACGATCACATAGTCTTGAGGACCCGCTTCCGTTGGATCACTCGTACAAACTGGATAGGCCACGCGCTCCTCATCATCAATGAGGAGCCTCAGGCCTGCCTCCTGCATGGCTTCCAGATGGGCGCCCCGGGCGATGAGAGTAACTTGCTCACCGGCTAGGGACAGCTGCGCGCCCAAGTAGCCTCCGATCGCTCCTGCTCCGTAGATACAGATCCGCATCAGAAGCCCCGGCTCAGGCGATTCCCATCTGCTCGGCAAGTCCGATCCGCCTGAGCTTACCGGTGGGCCCCTTCGGGATCTCGTCCACCACCAGCACCGTACGTGGAACCTTGAAGTTGGCCAACCGCTCAGCTGCAAACTCCTGAAGGTCACTCGGAGTCGCATCGACCCCCTTGCGGAGGACAACAGCCGCGGCGACCTCCTCGCCGAGCTTCTTGTGTGGAACCGCAAAGGTCACGACCTGCTCGACCGCTGGATGATCCATGAGGACTTCGTCGACTTCTTTGGGCGAAATTTTCTCTCCCCCACGGTTGATGATCTCCTTCAGTCGCCCCGTGAGCGTTATGTAGCCGTCCTCGTCCATGACTCCCTGGTCGCCGGTCCGAAACCACCCGTTTGTGAAGGCCTTGACGTTGGCCTCGGGGTTATTCTCGTAGCCTGGGGTGACGTTCCGACCGCGTATGACAATCTCGCCTATCCGACCAACGTCAAGCAGATTGCCTTCATCATCCATCACCGAGACTTCTGGGCCCGCCGCTGGTCCTACTGTTCCTGGCTTTCTCACCCCCGGGGGCAGTTGGTTACACGTCATCTGATGCGCCGCCTCGGTCATAGCGTAGGCTTCCACGACAGGAACTCCGAATGTCTCTTCGAGCTCGTGAAGGACCTGTGGTGGCAAGGATGCGGAAGACGAACGAATGAACCGGAGCCTGGCCCTCGCGATAGCCTCCTTGTTCCTCCTAGCCCGAGAGAGGATTGTCTGATGCATCGTCGGGACAGCGGAATACCAAGTGGGCTGAACCTCTTCAAGCCATGAGAAGAACCTGAGCGCATTGAACCCGGGAGCACATGCCACCGAGGCCCCGGTCGAAAGCGATGCGAGGACCGGCGCCATGAGCCCATGAATGTGAAATAATGGCATGACGTTAAGACAGCGATCCTCTGGGCTCAGATGAAGAGTAGCACAAATATTCTTGGCTGACGCACATACGTTCCGGTGAAGTAGGGGGACAATCTTAGGGCGAGCGGTTGTACCTGAGGTGTGGAGCACAAGCGCAACGTCGTCGGAAGTGGCGGGTCCCGGTAAAGAAGCCTCCCCTAATGCGGAGTCCGGATCGGACAAGAGCTCGAATTCCCCCGCACGAGCACCCTCCGGGACCCGTAGTTCCAGCACCATGATACCGAGGCTCCGCGCACTGTCCACTGCCTCAGACTCACTCCCGGCCTCGACGATCAGAGCCTTCGCCCCGAGATCCTCCAGATAGAAGTCATACTCCTTCCGGCGGTAGTTGGGGTTGAGGGGTGCGGTGGTGGTTCCTGCAGCGATCGCTACGAACGCGGACGCCATCTCTGGCCCGTTCGGAAGCACGATCCCGACCCGGTCACCGCGCCCGAGGCCCATCTGATTCAGGGTGGTGACTGTTTGGCCGACGTGCTTTCTCAATCCTGCATAGTCGAGATAGGTACGCCCCGGGGCCCCGATCGCCGGAGACTCGCCACCACCATTCTCAAGAAGCGTTTGTACGGTTTGCACTTTGGGCACTCCTTTTCCTTCCGTCAGAGTCCATTGCACGCCCTGAATAGGCGTAGGGCGAACGGCGCATCATAATATGGTTCCGAAAGCACCCGCCACCTGTCCCGTCCCAGAATCTCAGACGGAGGCGGTTGCGCCGGAGCGTTTTTCTGGCTTACCGTGGGGACAAACCAAGGCCCGTGGGCCCCGATCCAAGCGAGAGACCATGAGCACCAGCGAGTTCGTCGAACTCCACAATCTCAGGATTGCAAAACCCCTCTACGACCTGGTTCGATCCGAGATCGCCCCGGGCACAGGTCTGGATCCTGATGGAGTATGGAGTGCATTTTCCCGCATCGTAGCCGATCTCGGGCCGCGGAACCGGGCACTGTTGGAGACCCGCACCTCCCACGAGAAGCAGCTGAACAGCTGGTACCGGGAACGATTCGGCCAGGTCATCGACCAAGTCGAATACCGGGATTTTCTTCTCTCCACGGGCTACCTGCTTCCAGAAGGGAAGGACTTCCGGATCTCCACCAAAAACGTCGATTCCGAGATCGCGTCCGTCGCCGGACCCCAGCTGGTCGTACCGGTGGACAACGCCCGCTACGCCCTGAATGCGGCTAACGCGCGGTGGGGAAGCCTCTACGATGCGCTCTACGGGACCGACGTGATCCCTGAAGACGAGGAAGCGGAGAAAGGGACCACGTACAACCCCGTAAGAGGTTCCCGAGTGATCGCGTGGGCAGAACAGGCCCTGGACGAAGTCACACCGCTAGTCAAAGGCAGCTACTCTGAGATCATCGAGTTCCGACTTGAAGACGGTGAGGATAGCAAGCGACTTATCCTTCGGCTCGTGAACGGCGCTGAGACCGAGTTCGCAAAGGAGTCCGAGTTCGTCGGATATACTGAGAACGAGGGGGTCCTCAGCGCCGTCCTGCTCCGTAATAACGGCCTTCACATCGAGATCCGAATCGACCGCAACCATCCAGTGGGAGCCGCGCATCCTGCGGGTGTGAGTGACGTATGGCTGGAAAGCGCCCTCACGACGATCCAGGACTGCGAGGATTCCGTTTCTACGGTCGATGCCGCCGAGAAGGTCGTCGTCTATCGTAATTGGCTCGGGATCATGAAAGGGTCCCTCGAGACATCCTTCACGAAGAACCTCGAACGGGTCACCCGCAGACTCCATGCGGATCGGACCTACCGAGATGTTCACGGCGGAACGCTCACCTTGCCTGGACGCAGTCTCCTGTTCGTGCGGAACGTTGGGATCCACATGTACACGGACGCCGTGACGACCACCACAGGGGAGGAGACTCCTGAAGGCTTCCTCGACGCGCTGATGACGGCATTTGCCGCCGTTCACGACCTGAACGGCAATAGCACCGTGCGAAACAGTCGAACGGGGAGCATCTACATCGTGAAGCCCAAGCTCCACGGCCCGGAAGAGGTAGAGGCCACAGTTGAGCTGTTTGAGCGCGTGGAGCAGGCGCTGGAGCTCCCGCCCCGGACGATCAAGATCGGGATCATGGATGAGGAGCGTCGCACGACGGTGAATCTGAAGGAATGCATTCGTAAAGCGAAAGATCGGGTGGTCTTCATCAACACGGGCTTTTTGGACCGAACCGGTGATGAGATCCACACGAGCATGGCGGCCGGGCCCATGATCCCGAAGCCAGAGATCAAGAGCTGCCCGTGGATGTTGGCTTATGAGGACTGGAATGTGGACGTAGGCATCGAATGTGGCCTCCCCGGGAAAGCCCAGATCGGAAAGGGTATGTGGGCGATGCCAGAGCTGATGGGTGCGATGGTCAAGACCAAGGGAGAGCACCCCACCGCGGGGGCAAATACCGCATGGGTTCCCTCCCCCACCGCGGCGACTCTTCACGCGCTCCATTATCACAGGGTGAACGTGAGCGAGGTGCAAGCCCAAATAGCTGTCCGCGAGCGGGCCGACCTCAAGGCCATCCTCACGCCCCCGCTGCTCGGTGACCGCCGACTAACAGACGAAGAAATCCAGCAGGATCTGAACAATAACGCGCAGGGGATTTTAGGCTACGTCGTCCGATGGGTCGGACAGGGGATCGGCTGCTCAAAGGTGCCAGATATCCGTGACGTGGGACTGATGGAGGACCGAGCGACCCTCCGAATCTCCAGCCAACACATAGCTAATTGGCTCCACCACAAGATGGTGAGCGAGGACCAAGTCGTCGCCACCTTCAAGAGAATGGCCGCGATCGTCGATAGGCAGAATGCCGGGGATCCGTTTTACACGCCCATGGCCCCGGAGTGGGAGGAGAGCGTAGAGTTCCAGGCCGCATTGGACCTGGTACTGGGGGGCCAGAAAGAACGAAACGGCTACACCGAACCCGTCCTCCACCGGCGTCGTAGAGAGCTGAAGGCCCGGAGTGCAAAGCGAGAAGTTTAGAATATAATGTGATGTCTAAGTGAATACAGTTAAAATACAACAACAACATCGTTGTTCGGCATCATGAGTGATGGGCATATATTAGTTCACACAGGCGAGATGTTTGATCACCTGGAGCCCACCTCAGAGCTTGACCCACTTGCCTTCGCAGAGATCCTCTGTCCCTACGATCCCACGAAGATCATCGGGATCTGGAACAACTTCCACGAGGCAGCCGAAAAGCAAGGGTGGACCAAGCCGGAGGAGCAGCTCTACTTCGTCAAATCCGCCTCCAGTCAACTCGCTCCCGGTGGCACGACCGTCGAACCGCAGTCATACGACGGGAGGGTTTTCTTCGAAGGTGAGCCTGGAGTCGTGATCGGCAGGCGTTGCAGGGACGTTTCAGCTTCGGAGGTGGCCGACTGTGTATTCGGATATACCTGCGTAAATGACGTGACGGTATTCCAGATCGTCAAGAAAGACCCCGCGTTCCAACAGTGGAGTCGCGCAAAAAGCTTCGACACTTCCGGTCCTTTCGGACCAGATAATTGCGATAGATCTGGACCCACAGTCACTTCAGATCATTGCGACCGTTGGCAGCAGGACTGTCCCGTGAGCGACATGTTCTTCACACCGCTCGAACTCGTACAGTGGATCTCTCGCGATATGACACTGTTTCCCGAAGATATCATCAGCTGCGGCACTTCGGTTGGAGCCCTCCCAATGAAGCCTGGCGGCATAGTCGAGATCCGCATCGATGGGATAGGCACTCTGACCAATACCTTCGCAGAGGATCCCGTGGGGGCGCTCCCCCTCCACATGTCCCGCAAACGCTTCACCCAACAAAGGGTCCCTACGAGCCCTCGTGCCTTGATTCTCTCTCCATGAGACACGCCAGGGAGAGAATGTGGATCTGGCGAGGTATGTCCTTAACCTCATCCTTCACCAAGGTGTCAGCAGTAGGACCTGACCAAGAGCCTCGGTGGTTACGTCGATAGTCTCCGATGAGTTTCGCGGCTCTCTCCGCAACGCCGATCTCCTTGTTCGTCAACCCGAGTCGCTTGATGACGTCGTCAGAGCCTTCTAGTTGTTCCATAGCACGATCCTCATGAGCCCGTAGTAATTCTCAAGAAGCACTTCCTTCGATCTTTACGCAATAGCCGCTCTTGAAGGCCGCTATTGCATAGGGAGGTTGGGTATCTTGTCATTCCCACATAGACTCCGAGCAAAGTAAGTCAGATCCACCGGGGAGTCACACTTGTCCGCACTTCTTCCACCTTTTCTTGCTTTTCTTACGCGGGTGATAGGGTTCGATCATGGAGAACCTAATCTAGTGGTTTATCCCCGAATCTCAGAATACAGCGATCGGGTTCAACGGCGAACCCGTGCCACCACGGATCGGAAGTGGCGCAACCATCAGGAGGAACTCCCAGTCGTCTCTCTCGGCAGCCGCCTCGCCGAGCGCCTCGAGGTCGCAGTTGTCAAGCATGTGGATCCCCAGATAGAGCACCGCGAAGTCGTGCACAGCTCCGGGCAGGTTTGAAGGAGCAACATATGCCGGATGGTCACTTCCCAATAAGGCGACATCGCGTTCTTTCAACCACGGAATCACGGACGGGTGGAGACCGGCCGACCGACCACCCTCGCGTCGGCCGCGAAGCCATGGTCCTTCGGCCTCGCGTCGAGCCCAGACTCCTGTACGGATGAACAGTGCGTCACCGGAAGAGATTCGCACCCCGGTTTGCTCTTCCCACGCCTCTAGGTCTTCCACGTAGATCGGACTACCCGGTTCCAGGTAGGGCAGGCCCCTGAGCCTTGGAATGTCTATCAGGACCCCACGGGTCAGGACCCCGTTTTTGAGGTTGTGGATCGAGCTCTTCTCGTGTCCACTTTCGAGAGTGGTATCGGCGTTGGGCGTGTACCCGTTGTAGAAAGTCCCCCCTTCGTTCACATGAGCCAGAGCGTCCACGTGCGTGTGGGTTATGCCGTGGTAACGAACGCTAATCCGGTCCGAGCTGATACTGAGCATCTCGTGTTCATACGGGTTGGGATTGTCGACAGCCTGTACGGTGTTTGCATCCGCGGCCAGCGACACCGAAAACCCCTCCTGAACCAAAGCCACCGCCTCCAAGCGCTTCTCTCGCGTAATCAAGTTCAGCGCCCCGATCTCGTCGTCTTCCCCCCAACGTCCCCAGTTAGACAGTTCCACCTTCCACTGTTCATACTGAGCGGAGGTGACATCCCTATCGGAACTGCCATCCTGAAGTTGGCCGGAGGCAGGCCGAGATAACGCGATGACCGAAATCAGCAGTGCCAGGAAAAATCTGGCGAGCGGCTTCTCCATTCGTTCTCCTCTGGGTGTGGGGCGATTTTGGAAGAGACTAACACGGGTCAGACGCCTGTAGTAGTTGGCGGTGTTTCTTCGTTTTCTCTGGCCTCGGAAGGGGAGGATGACGCACCGGTGTTCTCCTGAGACACTGACGACGGATCAATGGTTGCCGAGGCCGAAGGGTCGGCCGCCATCCGCGCTTTGATCCAATTTGTCAGTGCCCACAGAACTTGCTTCGAACCGGGAGCCCGTCGTAATAACGCCCACCTAGCCAACCGGGAGAGGACCCCTCCAGTGAACAGGAAGACTAAGAGGAGCAGCACGATCTCGCCGATCCCGAGCATTCAAAATCTCTCCGCTGCCGCGAGGACGAGTACAGAGTGAGGTGTCTGTGGAACATGTTTGGAGCTCAGATATGCTGCAAGTAACGAGGCCCCTGGTACAGACACTGGCCTACCCTATGCCGGGAGCGGGAATCGAACCCGCAAGGGCCAAAGCCCAGAGGTTTTTGAGACCTCCGCGTCTACCAATTTCGCCATCCCGGCCTACGAACAAGCTACGTCCGCCTCTCGCGCTTGTGGAGGGCTACGATTCCGATCCCTTCGAGTCAACCAGCGGTGCAGCCTATGAGTGAGGCGGATGTCCCATTTCAGGGGGATCTATTAACCAACCCTCAGCGCAGTCTCCCTCGTGATACACTCTGGCAGCTCCGGTGGGATATGTAGCTAATACGCTGCGTCGAGGTTCATCCAAACGATCGCGCTAGTTTCTGGTGCCGCAGCGATTTCCTTTGCAGTCGACGGGATGAACGCTAGCACCCCAACATCTTAAATAAACTGTCCTATCTAGAGTACGGAAAAACCTCTCGCGCTTTTCCTGTTGTGCTGTGTAAGGTCCGCTGAGATGAAAGCAGCGAAGCACGACGATTAGGATAGAGGCGCCTCTATAAGACCAAGTCCAAGAGAATAGCGCCGGCGAAAGTGCCCTGGAATGGGGAACTCGGCCGTAACGAAGCCGCTCCTCGCCCTGGACTCCCGACGCCCTTCTGCAGCTTGCCTTGTTCCACCTTCCCGACTACTGTGCCAAATGGGGAACTCCACGGAGGATATCCTCTTGGACCTGACGAGCAAGCCAGAGGCCCGGCCTTTTGGTCCCGGCTGCACGGCTGTGTCTCACGCATTCGGAAGGGAGATCAGAGATGAGTTTCAAGCGTTCGGTAGTCTCAGCAGTGGGCCTAGTACTCCTGATGGGGCTGCTCTGGGTCGGTCAGTCACAACTGCAGGGGACGGTATCGGCCCAAAGGGCTGACGGGCCGCTGTTCGAGGTCGATCCCTTCTGGCCGCAGCCTTTCCCCAACAACTGGCTTCTCGGCAACGCGATTGGAGTGTGGGTGGACGACAGCGACGTGATCTGGATGGTCCACCGGAGTTCGGCGACGCTTACGGGCGGGGAGACCGGAGCGATGCAGAATCCGCCAACGGGTGATTGCTGCGTCGGGGCTCCGCCGGTAATGGCATTCGATCAAGCTGGGAACATCGTGCACGCCTGGGGCGGCGAGCCAGGAGAAGATTACCAGGGCTATGAGTGGCCCATGTCTAACCACGGGATTTTCGTGGACCATGAGGGCTATGTGTGGATCGGGGGGAACGGTCCCGGAGACTCACACGTCCTCAAGCTCACCCAAGACGGAGACGTGGTCGCGCAGTTTGGGTCAGCGAATGCTCGGCAGGCCCCGGACGGGAATGGGTTCATTCGAAATAGCCACGATCCGGAAAGCTTTGGACGGGTGGCTGAAATCTTCGTCGATGCGGAAACGAACGAGGCATATCTATCCGATGGCTACTTCAATCGCCGCGTCGCGGTCATCGATGGAGATACCGGTGAAATGAAGCGTTTCTGGGGTGCCTACGGGAATGTGCCCGACGACGACTACGAATTTGGTCCGCGGGGAGCAGACTATGAAGGCGACTCTCAGCAGTTCCGGGGACCAGTCCACTGCGCCAAAATGTCCGTAGATCGGCTTCTCTACGTCTGTGACCGCGGGGAGAATAGGATTCAGGTATTCACGCCTGAAGGCGAATACCAGCATCAAGGCTTCTACGCTCCGGGGACAACTGGATCAGGGTCTAGTTGGGATATCGCGTTTTCATCGGACCCAGAGCAGACGTACATCTATATCGCCGATGGTGTAAACCAGAGGATTCATGTGGCCCTCCGCGAGACCATGGAGGAATTGTATGACTTCGGGCAGGGCGGACGTTACCCGGGTGAGTTCTTCGGTGCACACAGCATCGCCCAAGATTCAGATGGGAATCTCTACGTCACCGAAACCTACGAGGGAAAGCGAATCCAGAAGTTCGTCTATCAGGGAGTGGGTCCGGTCCCAATGGGGCATCAGGGCCCGCCCTGGCCCGGACGGTAGCCTCTCTCCTGGAGAGGGACAGAAGACAGCACAGCATCGCTCTTGGTGGGTGGGGTCCGCGACTCAGACTTTCACAGTCACGGACCCCACCTCCTTCGTACCGCACTTGAACAACTCCCTGATCTCACGGGAAGTCCACCCTCGAACAACGCCCGGAGCAAGGTCGATCTAGGGCCCCGGGGAGCTGCGCAAGGTCCCATCCGCATCCGGCATTTTCACGATAGGAATTGAACGACTCCCCCTCGTGATATATCTGTCATGGATTTCCTAGAAATCGTCGCGAGAGACGATGGGAACCACGACGTTCTCGTATGCATCTACTAGAGGCAAGATCATGGTCAGGCTGTTCAGCATGTTACCACACCATTCATCGGCTGGTACCAGCAGGCGCCAAGGCCCACCCGATCGGCTGATGCGTCCGGTAGTGGTTTCGTCGAGTGGGACCCGTTCGGCCAGTTTCGGTAAGAGTCTCTGATTCACCTTCGCTTCATTTATGAAGCGGGAAACTGACTTCCCCCCAAGAACACAGAATCGTACTCATCTTCGCCTCTTAGCCTGGACCGACAGTCCTCAGCATATGAATCCCATGAAACCCTAACAACTCGGACCAGCCCTACTTGTTTCCACCCCGTAGCATGAAACTTTCCCTCCCCTCAGGGCTATCTTCTCCCTTACCCTACTCTATCGAATTCCGAGCCTATCACGCAGATAAGGAGCAATCGTGGGATCCCAATTCAAGGACCCCTTCGGCTCGTTTACCTCCGTAGACCTCCCTGAAGGCCCAACTTCATTCTACCGCATCGGCAGACTCGAGGACGAAGGTGTCACTTCGGTTGACCGACTTCCGTTTTCGATCCGGATTCTCCTCGAGAATGTTCTCCGGTGCGCTGGGAAGGGATACGTCACTGAGAATGACGTGCGGGCGGTCGCCCAGTGGAGCCCCACGAACTCTGGGGCGAACATCCCCTTCATGCCCTCGCGTGTCGTACTCCAAGATTTCACTGGGGTCCCAGCAGTAGTGGACCTCGCTGCGATGCGAGCGGGCCTGGCACGGATGGGAGGGAAACCTGATCGCATTAATCCTCGGGTACCGGCCGACCTGGTGATCGATCACTCGGTACAGGTGGACTTCTTCGGAAGTCATGAGGCTTACCAAAAGAACGTGGAGAAGGAGTACGAGCGGAACGGAGAGCGGTACTCGCTCCTTCGGTGGGGCCAGACGGCATTCGAGAACTTCCAGGTGGTACCGCCCGGTACCGGTATCGTACATCAGGTGAATCTCGAGTACCTGGCTTCGGTCATACATCGTCGGGATGAAGAAGGCGTTCCAGTGGCCTTCCCCGATACCCTGGTCGGAACTGACTCCCACACGACGATGATCAACGGCCTCGGGGTCGTCGGTTGGGGGGTAGGGGGAATCGAAGCCGAAGCGGTACTGCTGGGCCAACCCTATTACATGCTTCTCCCCGAGGTGGTCGGGGTGAAGATGACTGGCTCGCTTCCCGAAGGAGCGACCGCGACTGACCTCGTGCTCCGGGTAACCGAGATGCTCAGAGAGCACGGGGTCGTGGGTCGGTTCGTCGAGTTCTATGGCCATGGGCTTTCGGCGCTCACCCTCCCCGATCGTGCGACGATCGCAAACATGTCCCCCGAATACGGTGCTACGATTGGTTTCTTCCCTGTTGATGACGAGGTGCTACGCTACCTCGAAGGCAGCGGGAGAAGCACTGAGGTAGTCCAGCGTGTAGACCGCGTCTCTCGGGAAATGAGCCTCTTTCGCACCGACGATACGCCTGATCCCGAGTATACCTCAAAGCTCGACCTCGACCTAGGTACGGTGGTGCCGTCTGTGGCGGGACCGCGGCGTCCCCAAGACCGCATCCCCCTGATGGACCTGAAAGAGCGGTTCGAAAACGACCTCCCGACACTCCTTCCCCACGGATTCAGCTTACCCGATGGCCCAAGGCCCTCCAGTCTAGCTACCTGGAATGATGAGGGTTCGATCCGGGAAGAGTTGTCGGGAGGAGGGGTCGCCGTAGTCGTGAAAGAGCAGCATCCGAGAGCTGCAGAGTGCGAAATGTACGGTACCAAGATGAGGATCACCGACGGGAGCATCGTGATCGCCGCGATCACCTCCTGCACCAATACCTCGAATCCCTCGGTGATGGTGGGTGCGGGCATCCTCGCCAAGAATGCCCTCGAGAAGGGCCTTCAGGTGAAGCCATGGGTGAAGACGTCGATGGCTCCAGGCTCCAAGGTGGTCACTGACTATCTCGAAGCAGCCGATCTCCTCCAGTACCTCGAGGCGCTGCACTTCGACGTGGTGGGATACGGCTGCACGACCTGTATAGGAAATTCGGGTCCGCTACCCGAGCCGATCGCCAGGGCGGTGAAGGAGAGGGGCCTGGTCGTGTCCGCGATTCTTTCCGGGAACCGGAACTTCGAGGCCCGAATCCACCCCCTCGTACGCGCGAACTACCTAGCATCTCCGATGCTAGTCGTGGCCTTCGCGCTTACCGGACGAATCGACATGAACATCCATGAGGATTCGCTGGGAACGGATCGGGAGGGGAACCCTGTCTACCTCAGAGATGTCTGGCCCTCCCAGAAGGAGATCCGGGACACCATTCGCCGTTCCCTCAAGCCCGAGATGTACCGGCAACGCTACGCTGAAGTCTTCGAGGGAGACGAGCTCTGGAGGAATCTACCCCTTCCGGAGGGCAGCCTCTCTCTTTACGAGTGGACAGAGGACTCCACCTACCTCAGAGACCCTCCTTTCTTCCAGGACATGAGCCTCAACGAACCGCCGCTTCGCAACGTCGAAGGGGCGCGGGTCCTGGCTCTTCTCGGTGACATGGTGACGACGGACCACATTTCACCGGCAGGAGCGATTCCCAAGGACGAGCCGGCCGGACGATACCTGCAGGACCACGGGGTGAAGCCGTGGGAATTCAATACCTTCGGGTCACGTCGCGGAAATCATGAAGTGATGATGCGGGGCACCTTCGGAAATATCCGCATCAAGAACCTGCTTCTTGAGGGGAAAGAAGGCGGATACACGATGCACTTCCCGGATGGTGGGGTCATGCCAATCTACGACGCATCCATGAAGTACCGAGAGGAAGGCACCCCCCTCGTAGTATTAGCCGGGTCCGAATATGGGGCGGGTTCATCGCGAGACTGGGCCGCAAAGGGTACGAGCCTTCTGGGGGTACGTGCAGTGATCGCGGTCAGCTATGAGCGGATCCACCGCTCGAACCTGGTCGGCATGGGGGTACTCCCCCTTCAGTTCCTGACGGGAGAGTCCGCACAGTCACTCGGCCTGGATGGCACGGAGGTGATCAACATTAGGGGGATCGAAGGCGGCCTAGAACCGAACTCGACGGTCTCAGTCGTTGCCATAAAGTCGGACAAATCCAGTGTCGAGTTCGAGGCAGAAGTGCGCCTGGATTCCAGGGTGGACGTGGAGTACTACCGGAACGGAGGAATCCTACACACGGTCCTACGGAAAATGGCTAAGCAGGAGATGTAACCTATTGCTCCTCCCAACCCCAACCGGGTGCCCGAAACGCAGCAGGGGATCCAAGAATTTCTTTCAACACAATCGCCCTGCGGAGGGAGTCGGCACCACCGGACCGCAGAAGCTCAGCATAACCTGACCCGATCCGTGTGCTTGCGAGTTCCCCCATAGGCCTCCCAAGTCCCCTCGCAGCAATCGGCATTCGAGCTCCAGGCTCAGAGGCTCGATAGCGATCGCTAAGCACGGGAACGGAGACACGAGTTTTCAGGGGCAGTTCGGGTTCAGGAGGCGGTCTGCCCTCAGAGATCAGATCGGGCAGAGGCGTGGGTTCCTGTTCCTGGGACGCCGTTGGCAACTCCTCCCTCTCCTGTGGCGGCTGCTGACCAGTGAGGACTGCCCAGAGATCGTCCGGAACCATCGAATCAGCAGTTTCACGCTCCCCGGTCGTCTCTATGCCGGCGCTAGCCTCCCCCGCCTCGTCCTCCTCTCGCTCCATCTCCTCCATCCGGCTCCGCCTCCTGCGGCCGCGCGTCATCGCGTCGAAGACCGTAGCAAGAATCAGTACCCCGAAAAAGAGAAGCTGAAAGAACCCGCTATCCATCAGGATTAGCCTCCGACAACGGATTTACGTAGATCTTATGAACCGCTTGGAGGTCCAGGATCCTCAGGTTGGTCACGATTTCGACTCGTTCGGCGGCAGATCAGATCGCTCGTTGTCATCCCCTCCCGCGATCGAGGACCGCATGGAGGTGTCTGACTCGATGTTCCTATAACGCATGTAGTCCATGATTCCCAGATTGCCATCTCTGAACGCCTCTGCCATGGCTCTTGGAACCTCAGCCTCAGCCTCGATCACCTGGGCACGCATCTCCTCCACCTTCGCGTGCATTTCCTGCTCTAGAGCGACGGCCATGGCCCTTCTTTCCTCGGCACGCGCCTGGGCGACACGCTTATCGGCCTCAGCCTGGTCAGTCTGCAGCTCGGCTCCGATGTTCTTTCCGACATCGACATCCGCGATGTCAATCGAAAGAATCTCGAACGCCGTCCCTGAGTCTAGACCACGTGCCAGCACGGTTTTTGAAATAGAGTCGGGGTTCTCCAACACGTCCTTATGGGTGTCTGCCGAACCGATCGAGGAGACAATTCCCTCCCCCACCCGCGCCAGAATCGTCTCCTCTCCAGCTCCACCAACCAGACGGTCGATATTTGCGCGAACGGTCACGCGAGCCATTGCGATGAGCTGAATCCCATCCTTAGCCATCGCGGCCACGCGAGGCGTGGTGACGACTTTAGGATTGACGGAGACCTGGACGGCCTCGAACACATCCCGACCCGCAAGGTCGATCGCCGCAGCCTGCTGGAATCCGAGCTCGATGTTAGCCTTGTCCGCGGAGATGAGTGCCCTCACCACTCGGTCCACCATACCCCCGGCGAGATAGTGAGCCTCGAGGTCTCCCACGGTCAGATCCAGTCCCGCCTTCGTCGCTGCGATAAGCGGACGCACAACCTGGGGAGGGCTCACCTTCCGGAGACGCATCCCGACCAGATATCCAATGCCCACAGGGGTGCCTGCCGAGATCGCTTCGATCCAGAGGCGTACCGGAATCGCCCAAAGTACGAAAATAACGAGGGCCACGACCACGAGGAGCCCAAGTGTCGTTGCCCCAAAAACGAGATCTTCAGCCATGCCTGTCTATCTCCTGTTTAGCGTTCGCCGTTAATCCTCCACTCTCGCCTTAGTCTCTACCTCTACTGTTCGCTCTTCTGGCTTCGAAATCAGATGCACGATGCGTCGATACCCTTCCGAGGCCACGATCCTGATTCGGCTCCCGTGCTCGATCCACTCCGATTCAGTCACCACATCAACGCGCTCGTCTCCGAACTGTCCGGTGCCGGCTGGACGGAGATCGGTGATAGCGACGCCTTCCACTCCCACTAGGTCAGATCTCGGAGCCGCCGACGTGTATCCAATCTCCGCGCTCGTATTCTGCCCGAGGAAGATCCCTAGGTTCGTAAGCCGGCGACTCGCGGGAAGGAGCTTGACCAGAAACCATGAGCAGACCATGGCAATCACGAGAGACGTCGTCAGAACCCCCCCCGCACGGGTGAAGTCCGCTGAGGTCGGAAGGCCTCCGAGCATCGACATGTACACACCGGCCAGGGCTGCGATGGCCCCCAGAATCCCGAAGACTCCCACTCCCGGAATAAAGAAGACTTCTGCCACGATCAACACAACCCCTGCACTGAAGATGATCAGGCCCTCGAGGCCCGCTAACCCGACAATAAGATGAGACCCGAAGAAGAGCGCGAGGGCAAGGGCCCCGGTCACGCCAGCTAGCCCAAAGGTAGGCGTTCGTATCTCTACGAGGAGGCCTAGGAACCCGATCGACAGCAGGAAAGGAGAGACCATCGGATTGGAGAGGAAGCGCACCGCCCGTTCCGCCCAGTTCACCTCCTGTTCCACCACCTGGCTGGACATCGTGTCCAGCGCACGCATCAGCCCATCCCAATCTTCGACCTCGTACGCGTAACCAATCTCAACCGCCTCCTCGGTCGTGAGCGTGAGAAGCTGACCGGCCTCGCTGACGCCGGCAACCTCTATCTGTTCATCGACCATGGCCTCAGCAACAGACGGGTCGAGCGATCGAGCCTCGGCGAGTGCTCGCATCGAGCTCCGCATAGCCGAAACGATCTTCTCCGGGGCCCGCTGGCCTTCGCCGGTGACTGGTGTCGCCGCACCGATAACTGAGCCCGGACGCATATAGATTCCGTGGGCAGCGAGCGAGATCAGTGCTCCCGCAGACAACGCCCTACGGTTGACGAATGCGTAGACTGGCACTTCGGAATCGCTGATGGCGTCAGCCATGCGCTCGGCTGCGTCGACCCGTCCACCCGGAGTGTCGATATCGAGCACGATGGCATCGGCACCCGCTACCCGTGCCTCTTCAATACTCCGTTCAACGAACGGAGCAAGTCCCAACTCGATTACTCCCGTAATGGGTACTCTGAAGACCGATGTAGAAGCCAGGCCCGCGCCTTGCTGGGCCACCAGTGGCACAACCGAAAACCAGGCCGAACCCGCCAATATGGTGAACAGCCCACACAATCTGGGCAGGTGGGATCCGGCAGGTCCGGCTTTCGAATGACATCCGGCTCGCAAGATCATGGCTTGAATCACCTCAGTCTCAGTGCGAGGGACCCCAGGAGCAGTCCTCGGCTCCTCTGCCGACTCTGGTTAGGGTAAGCATCCCGCTCGGGAACCCTTCAGACCTACCTAGTGGTAGCTACCCCACCTCGTGACCAAGGGGTCCTGCGGAGAACCCCACCTACGACTCTCTTGACCATCGACGGAAGGCGCCGGTAGCTTGGCCGTCCATGGACGAGAACCCTCACGACCCCAAGCAGGCGCTTTCACGTCTGTTCGGCGATACCGGCGATCCAAATGAGAGGTCTGGCTCACCGTTTGGAGATACGTGGGCAGGAATCGGGCCTCAATCTCGCCTTCGCGGGGCGATCACTCGCCTCCGCATTCTACGATCCCAGGCAGGTTCAGATGGGCTCACCCCCTCAGCAACCCGATCACTCGTAGATGAAGTCGTCGCCGCGTTAGAAGCAATCCGTGACGCCCTCCCGGCCGACGACTCCGGTGACGAAGAAGAGAGTCGACATGGCCCCTGAATCCAAACCCTCACTGCTCAGCAAGAAGTCCGGGGCGGAAGCCACGCTTGAGGAGTTGGAGGGCCTACGCGCACGAATATCCGAGGTGGACGACCGGCTTATCCGCATCATTGGTGAGCGTAGGGACTTGGTCCTCGCGGTAGGTAGGCTCAAGGAGATACTGAATCTCCCCGTCATGGATCCGGCTCAGGAAGCGAAGGTCGTTCGGAAGGCTGCCGGTCGCGCACGCGAATCGGGTATTGACGAAGAGATGACTCGTGACGTGATCTGGCGGATCATCTCGGCTGCCAGGGCCACGCAGGAGGAACACCCGGCCGGGTGGCCGGAGCAACGTACTCCCGTTTCCGACAAGTCCCCGGAGGACTAGAAGACCGCCCCAGTTCCGGCTTGTCTAATCCTCCTGCTGTGCCCCTCTGCGCGAGAATCCATCCAGTTCAGCCACCAGCCGGTGAGACTCACCCCGGGGAACGCGAACCAGAAAAGTACGACCCGGAGGAGTGGATTCGCGAATCAGGTGGGGATTCAATTCTCGGATGAGCGAGCGAGGCACATCCAATGCCACTGCAACCTCTTGGAGCGGGGTGCCACCTGGCACCAGGACCTGATCGAATAGGTAAGGAAGCGACTTCTCCACCTCAAATCCAAAGTGCTCGCTCTCTTCAGCCAGAAGGGTCGCAGCAAGCATCTTAGGTACGTACTCGCGCGTCTCTAGAGGAAGGTGTCCGCTAATCATCCAGTAAAGATCGTCGTCGCTGACGTTGGTTGGACCATACCGCTGGATGACTCGAGCGACTCTTCCCGGCCCTGAGTTGTAGGCGGCGGCAGCCAAATACCAGGATCCGAATTCTGCGTGTAACTCCTCTAGGTAGTCCAACGCGGCATCGGTAGCACGCACTGGATCCCGCCGTTCGTCTACCCAGTAATCAACCGTCAGGCCATACTCCCGAGCGGTGGGGCCCATGAACTGCCAGACACCGGACGCACTCACCGAAGAGGTGGCCGTGGCGGAGAAACCGGACTCGATCATCGCGAGGTAGATCAGCTCCTCCGGCATCCCCCTGGAGCGGAGACGGTCTCGGATCATCCCTCCGTAGAGGCCTTCCCGAACCAAGTACCCTTCAAAGACTTCACGGTCCTGGCCCACGAAACGACGGATCCATCGATCAACCCGCTCGTTCACTTCCACTGGAAGTCGGGAGGCAATCAAGTCTGCGGTTGCCTGCGAAACAGCAGGAACAGGAAGTGGTCCCTCAGGGGCATCCGATAGCCTTCCACCGGAACCGAAAATGATGAGGACGAGGGCAGTGTTGAGCACCCCAAGCATAACAACAAACGCCCAGCAAACTGGGGTCGGAAACCGTTCCGTACTTTGGGGTCGGTCACTTTGGTGGCGGGAATTCATGAGGTCTCCTTCACTGATCTATACCTACGTGACTCGATGCTATAATAAGGGGACACTTAGAACTGATAGGGGACGCGCTAGTGGGAGTCTGGAAAGCGCGATGTATTACGTGCGAGATTGACGACAAGGTCTGTTCACGAGAAAACAGAACCAGAGAGTCACTTTGCGCATAGTTCAGCCCACCGGATAGACCGAGACAGCGGAGCGGCCGCGAACACCTTCGAACTTCACGACCCCATCAACCTCAGCAAAAAGTGTGTCGTCACGCCCTCTACCAACGTTGCGCCCGGGGTGGAACTTAGTCCCGCGTTGACGCACCAAGATCCCGCCTGCACGGACGGACTCTCCCCCATAGTGCTTCACGCCGAGGTACTTCGGATTGCTATCACGTCCGTTTCGACTTGAACCGCCGGCTTTCTTATGTGCCATGGTAATTCTCGCTTATCTGTCGCCTCTAGCACCGTGTGCTCACTCAAGTATTTCGCTTACCTGGATCTCAGTATAATTCTGTCGGTGTCCTTGCTTCCTGCGATATCCCTTCCTTCTCTTCCTCTTGAATACAATCACCTTCTTTCCGCGACCGTGGGCTAATACCTCAGCCTTCACTGTGACTCCTTCTACAGTTGGGAGACCTACCTTCACATCGTCTCCATTCGAGAGAAGAAGGACGTCATCGAAGGTAACAGTCGCACCTGTGTCAACCGCCAGAGACGGGACCTTGAGGCGCTCACCGGACCGCGCCCGAAACTGCTTACCACCCGTCCGAAAGACCACGTACATCGCCTGCCTCGATCCGGTTGTCGAACTTCTATCTAGTCCCTCAATCGTTAGCCAAGAAGTTTCATAGGAGGAGGCAGTGTGGTCAACCCGCCTGCCGCGTAATGTACTTCGTAGTGACATCCTCCTCTGCCGGCCCCGACAGGAGTCGGAACTCGTCCTCCCGGAGCAGTGGATCATCTCGCAAATCAAGGTCAAGACCCGTTCGGCCTCGCAGGCGCTTCAAAAAGTCGGGCTCATCCTCTAGGACATGGAGAGCAACCTGGGGATGTAGACGTACCAAGATCGACCTCACATCCCCCGAGGCCGCCGCACGTTTCAGGCTCCGCTCGACCCGGCGAATCACGGTGGGCGGGGTAAAGACACGCGCGGCTCCTCCGCAGTGTTCGCAGACACGGGTCAGCATCTGGAAAAGGGGTGGCCGCACGCGCTGCCTTGTCATTTCCATGAGGCCAAGGGCCGACAGGGAGAACGCCTTGGTCCTCGCCCGATCCCGACCGAGCTGACTACGCATCTCCTGGAGGACCCTGTCCCGGTTCCCCTGGGACTCCATGTCAATGAAGTCCACGACGATGATCCCTCCGACATCTCTGAGGCGCAGTTGGCGGGCCACCTCCTTAGCCGCATCAAGATTAGTTTTCAGGATCGTCTCTTCGGGATCCTTCTTCCCCTTCCCTGTGAACCGCCCGGTATTGACGTCGATCGAGACCAGCGCCTCGGTTGGATCCACGACAATATAGCCCCCTGACGGAAGCATGACCTTCCGCTGAAACACCTCCCCCATCTCCTCTTCGATATCGTAACGGTCGAACAGGGGAACCGAGTCGTCATAGAGTTCAATTCGGCTCATGAGGTCCGGATCAACACTCTTCACATACTGGACGATTTCGTTGTGGGCCTGTTTGTTATCTACGATGAGGGCGTCCAGCTTGTCCGAAAACAGATCTCGGATCACGCCGGAGATGAGCTTCGCTTCTCCGTGGATGAGTGTTGGAGCCTTCGATGACTGGGCTCTCCGTTCGATCTTCTGCCAGAGAGACCGTAGCCGGCTGAACTCACCCGCGAATCGATCACGGTTCAGCTCTTCACAAACCGTGCGGATGATCAGTCCCCCTGTGCCCTCAGGCCGGATCTCCCGGGCGAGCTGTCGGAGCCGCACTCTTTCCCCACGCTGATCGATCTTCCGACTCACTCCGATATGAGTCGAGAACGGCATGTAGACTAGGAATCTTCCTGGAAGCGAGACCTGAGCGGTCAGACGCGGACCCTTGGTGCCCATGGGCTCCTTAGTCACCTGCACTACGGCTGTGTCGCCCTTCTTGATCTGATCCTGAATTGGGGGATATTTCCGGCTTCGCCCCCTACCGCTATTACTGGATAAGTCTCGGGAACCAGCCTTCTCAGAATCGTCCCCATCCTCGTCATCCTCCGACACGAGGTCCGATGCATGAAGGAAACCGGCTTTCTCGGTGCCGATGTCAACGAAAGCAGCTTGGATCCCAGGGAGAACAGCTTCCACTCTCCCTAGGTAAATATCACCCAGAAGACGCCCTTGATCGGGACGATCGAGCATAAGCTCGACCAACCGATCATCTTCCAACAACGCGACCCACGACTCCTCCGGTGTCGCGCTGATCAGAATATCTCTTTTCAAGTACTATCGGCTCCCCGGATATCCAAGGGGCTCGGACCACGGGTCACTACACCCCACCTGAGACATCCCATCCGTGGCCCGACAGGACGTCGGAGACCACGGAGGTGACCAACTCAGGGGTGTGGAGAACGCCCACCCCAGAACCTTGATTACCCAAAACCTCCCGTCAGCGGCGTGGCGTAGAGAGGTGTCTTGCTGATCCCAGACACCGAGTGTTCTTGGCGGTGTCCAGGCACAACCCTTGTCTTGAGTGAGTACCTATATCCGATGTGTGCGTTCCAATGGGCATCTCCACCCTGCACAGCGATCTCACGCACCGTGGGACCCCGGCTGAGGCAAAGATGGCCGTGTTCAACTTCATCAAGGCTGGCACAACCCACACCGCAGACACTTGCCAGATACATAGCCCGGCCTTCCGGGCAATTTTCTATCCTTGCATCTACTTGATCGGGTATCCCATAATAATAATAACCGGCAAAGCACCGGTAGCAGGTATACTTTAAGATCCCGCTGATGGGCAGTATACATAGGCCCACAGCTCTTAAAGATTGGTACATGGCGGAGCCTTTACAACGTTCTGTGGGCACTGGGGAGGTAGTGAGATGACGCGAATGAGTTGGATATCCGCAGCCAAGCTGGCGGTCTGTTTTCTCCTTGTGGCCTTGACGGCAGGGCTGGCTCACAACTCCGTGCAGCAGTTCGAGTACCCTGCACCTCGCTTCCCATCGCTAGGCCTGGACCCTCCCACCTCTGTGGAGGAGGTAATGCCCTACGCCCGGCAGGCGGCGCAAAACCGGGCGGCAGCTTTCGGTGGAGGACTCGGTCTTTCAACGCCAGGTGAGACCATCGCTCTCGTGGTCGGAGGGTGTCACGATCCTCACATCGTCGAAGCGATGCGTCGCGCGCTCGTCGAACGAGAGATCACGCCTGTAGTCCTTATACGAGGCCCGAACAGCACCATCATCTTTGACTACGAGACCGCCCTCCTTTCTTACTCGGCTGAAGGATGCACAAGAGAATCCCGCATCCCAGGCATGACAGTCACCCAGGCGGGCTTTACCGAAGGTGGCCAGCCAGGCAATGTCCCGTTTCCGAGGAAGACACGTAACTGGCTGAGATCGGAGCGACCCGACCTTTTCCAGACGCTTTATCCGGAGATGTCCTTGGAACTCGAACCGGATCCAGCGAATGAGCAGCAGAATCTAGGCTTCAGCGGTGACAGAAATGACGTGGTAATAGCCTACCTGGAGGAGCACCCAGAAGTAGACGGCGTCTATTCAGCCGGGACATGGTATCAGGAGGCGGGCAGCCTCAGACAGTTCTCCGGCAAGTGGCGTGGCACGACGAGGTGGGACCGGTTCACGATCATGAGCAATGTGCCATCCTATCCTGCGGATGTCTGGGCCCTCACGGAAGAAAAGAACATCGAAGCGATCGCCTTCGCCTCTGGGTTCCACCTCACGGACCCGGAAGGCACAGATCTATCGGACGACATTTCGCCCGACCTGGCCCGACGTTGGGCGAGTGGTGTTTACGAACGCGGTCATAACATGCTGGGGCCCAACATGGCGACCGGGCGTTTCGCACGCACGATGGTGAGTTACCCGGCCATGTCCGGCGAGTGGATCCCGCGGTCGCCGATTTCCACCCCGACCGGCGTGATAGCCGGGACGACGAATCACGTTGGGTTCCATCCTCTCATCAAAATGTACTACGAGGACGGCTACCTGACGGAGGTCGAAGGCGGTGGGACATATGGTGAACTGGCTCGAACCCATCTGTGCTGTTACCCAAACATCAACACTGCGCAATACCCGTATTACACTGGCAAACCTGGCTTCTTCTATCTCCACGAGATCGCCTTGGGCACCAACCCCAAGTGGTTTAGGCCTCCGGATGCCGACATGTCAATTACGACGGTCAACGAACGTCTCAAGTCCGGCTATCTGCATATCGGCGTGGGTGCGAGCCTCGAACACGAGCCCAGAGCGGCGAGGAGATCTGCAGCCTGGCAAAGCTTTACCGAGGAGCAAAATCTGCCATTCTATCACGGTCTTCACCTGCACCTTTACTTCCCGACGTATACCGTCGACATCAGGAACAGCAACAGATCGGTAGACATTATCAGGAACGGTCGGATGACGAGCCTGGACGACCCAGAGGTCCGGGCGCTAGCCTCACGTTATGGTGACCCGGACGAGATTTTGGCGGAAGACTGGGTAGCGGAGATCGCTGGGATCAACGCACCAGGCAGCTTCGAGGAATACGCGCGTGATCCGTACCCGTATCACAAGGACGTGAACGACAAAATCCTGGATGGTAGCTACGAGTACTTCTACCCGCCCAACTGAATTTACCCGCTGGCAGCAGAGTAGTGAGCGACGCCGGGGAGCGTATGCCACCCCATAAATCGCCACGTCACGCAATTGTCAGGACCCCTTCACCCATGCGGGTTCATCAACTGAACCGAGCACTGAGTTCAGTGCCGTGGTCACGCTGGCAACAGGAGGCCTCAATCGTGAAGGGGATGACCTGGCAATTGCTTCCCGTTAACGAGAGGCGTCGATCGTGAAGGGGATGACCCGGCAATTGCTTCCCGTTATCGGCAGGAGAGCGTTTCTGGGTTTTGGCGCAGTGACGTTTCTAGTTGCTGGCCTCCTGTCGGCAGTGAACATCACCTCGCGTTACGCTCTTAGTCTGTACGTTGAAGATCAGCTCTCTCGGACCCCGTGGGACCTCGTGGTCTACGATCAATCCGGGGGGTCCAATCCCACCCTCGCGGCTCGCCTGAGGTCCCTGGAGAACGTGCAACAGGTAGAAGAATTGGTATTCCTGCGCGCAGCGTTTTCGTCGGACGTCACCGCCATGGTTGACGGACAACTCTTGGCCACGCCATGGCTATCTGTGCTCTCCGCATCCGAACCCACTCTCTTACCCCCTGAGCTGCGCAGCGCCCTGATGCAGGGCGCCGTGACGCCGGGGACTGAGCCTCAAACGGAGGGAGCCATTCTGGCTTTGGTCGGTCCGGAGAGCGCGATGGGCGATGCGTTCATCTCACTGCAAGGTGCACGTGAATTCAGGCTTCAGGCGAATGTAGACGGTACGGAAAGGATTCTCTTCTCTTCTGCAATGCGCGGGGTCATTCGCCTCGAGGCCGACGCGTTGAACCAATGGTTCATGGAGCAGACCGGCTCGATCACCATGATACCAGCAGTCGCAGCTATTCTGCTGATGCCGTTCCGCGAGGATGTGCTCACCGCATTTGATCTGGCCGCGAGGGGCCAGCTTGCCATGGAGGACCGCACGCTCGGGAATCCTGAGTTCCTTCCGGGGGAGTATCTACCTGAGATCGCGTACCTGGTAAAGCTCGAACGGGAGCACCTGATCTCAGGCTGGGACATTGGGGGATCTCTCGAGCGCTTTGCCAGCATTCGTGACCAGGCTCTCAGCGCAGTTCGCAGCGTCGACATTGCCGCCGTAGTAGACAGCACAGTGCTGGTTCTTCTGGAGCGGATGGACGGGGTCGCTAGGCTCATTGGGCTGCTGACGCTTCTGATCGCGCTTCCGCTTCTCTGGATGGCGTGGATTTTTCAGGCAAATCTGGCTGGCCTCTTGATGCTGAACGAGCGACGCAAACTGGGGCTTCTGCGTCTTCGTGGCGTACCCGGCCGGTTCCTGGGACGTGCGTTTCTGTTCGCCATTTCTTCCGGCGGATTCATCGGCGGAATCCTCGGATTGCTTGTGGGGTCGGTCGTGCCGTTGCTGGTTTATGGGCGCGGGCAGCTGCCTCCCAACGTCTTGACACAGCAAAGCCAACTCTACCTGTCACTTCTATTCCTGGTCGTCACGTTGACGATGGCTCTTCTGGTAGGCCGACGATTAGTACGATATGCGACAACGATATCCCCACTTGAGGCGTCCACGCGCATCGCCACTTCAGAAGTGAGCCGAACCGAAGTGCGGTTCGGACCACTCGAGTTAGTCTCAGTTGTCCTCGGGGCCTACACTCTGGGCAGCTGGATATTGGGTCTCTCGTTGTCTTCGCGGTGGTCAGGCGGACCAATCTGGATTCTAGATGTAGCACTCAACTTCATCGGTCTCCCGCTATTCGTCTATGGAATCTCCTGCCTATTGGTCTCACGGAGGAGCTTGATCCAAAAGCTGCTTGAGCCAATTGTTGTTCCGCTGGGTGGTCGACTTGGACCGCTCGCACTCACGCATATCGCGCTCAGGCCGCATCGCACGGTGCTGTTATTGTTGACGGTAGCGCTGATGGTGAGTGTGTCTCTCTATCCTACCGTGACGGCTCCTTCGTTTGAGGACAAGGCAGTGCGAGGTGCAAAGGTAGGCACGGGAGCTGATTGGCAGTTGACATTCAACGCGCCGGACTTGGCTCCCGTGCAAGAATCCAACATGGCACTGAGCGTACAGCTGTCGGCATTGCGTACCGGTATTGAGCGTGTCTCGACGGCTCTTGAGAGCGTCCCAGATGTCACGGCGGTAACGGCCATGCCAGAGGTCATACTTCAAGATTTTTTTCTCCCTGGATACGGCCTGCGGGGCGTTCCGCTATATCTCATCAGCGAGCCGGATGGGTATCTTGACAACGTGTATTCGGAGCCTGCGCTGGGAATTGGGGAGCCCTTTCGGGAGATTCTTACTCGTCTGAACGCAGGTGATGTCGTGGTCTCTCCGCCTGTCGCTGAATTCTGGGAACTTTCACGAGGATCAGAGATTACCCTGGGCGTGAATTCTCAGTTTGAGACCATAGGAGCATCGGTGTCCGGCACTGTCGCGTTCCTTTCGGGAATGCCGATGCGATCCGTTACGGATCGCGAGGGCTACGTCCAGGCACGAGTCGATTACTTGAACTCTCTCTTCACAGAGAACGGGTATCTGGTCGCGTCTGCCGAGAACGCAACTCTGGCCGATATGGAGGCGTTGATTCCACGAGTTACCGTTCTGGTTACAGCTTCGAACCATTCCTCGAGTTTCCGGGACGAGATGCTGAGAGCTTTGCCGGTCACGCCCCTTGAAGTCCACAACTTGGACGAAGAGGTACAGAAGGTCGGAAGTGACATGTTCGTGTATCTAGCACGAGCCAACATGAATCTGTACCTACTGGGCGGCCTCCTGCTGGCGCTGGTATCTATACTTACGATTGCTCTGGTCAATTACTCGGAAGATCGACGCACACTCGCCTTGTTGCGCATTAGGGGCGCCTCACCAGGCCACATCAGGCGCTTTGTCATCGCCATCACCCTCTCTCCAGCGTTGGTTGGCGTCGCCGTGGGAGGGGGGGTCGCAGTGCTGGCTGGCTATGGCTTAGCGAACTATATATGGACCCTGCGGGAGATCGAGTCGGTCGTCCAGCTACTACCAACCCACCTCGTCGTCTCAGCTTCCACAGTCGGCGTTTCGGTCCTGATTCTAGTGGTCCTCGCCGGAGTAGCTTTCTTCTTCGGCCAATGGACTTTCCGCCGCACCGCTCGCGAGAGCCTTTTAGAGGCATGATGGACTCAATGAAGTCGGACGGGTTTTTCAGCCAGCCAGGTGTTGGTGCGAGAACGTCAGGATTGAGTAAACACTATCATACCAGGGCAGAGGAAGTCCACGCGCTGCGCGACGTCGACTGGCAGGTGGACGCAGGCCAGGCCGTGGCCATCATGGGACCGAGCGGCTGTGGAAAGACGACCTTGCTCAACCTTCTCGGTGGAGTGGACCGTCCTTCGAGCGGACAAGTTGTCGTCGACGGCCAAGACTTGAACTCGGTGACGGAGCGGGTGCTTGAAATCTACAGGTTACGGACAGTGGGTTTCATTTTTCAGCTCTTTAACCTGATCCCGAGCATGACAGCGTTCGAAAATCTGGAGATGCCCATGATGGTTCTCGGCATGCCAAGGGTCGAACGACACGCCAGGGTTAGTGCGTTGCTCGCCATGATGGGCATCGCGGGAAAGGGTCAGAAACGTCCAGAAGAGTTAAGTGGGGGAGAACAGCAACGCGTTGCCATCGCCCTCGCGCTGGCCAATGATCCCGCATTGATCCTCGCCGATGAACCGACGGGAAACTTAGATACCGAGAATGCCCTTGCAATCACAAAACTTCTACGGTCTTTGTCAACCGACTACGGGAAGACCGTTGTCCTGGTAAGCCATGACCCCACGGTCGTGAAGCAGTTTCCCTCGATCAGCACGATGCGTGACGGACAGTTCGCATAGCGTCGTATCTCTGTCAAAACAGTGGGGCGGGTGTCGACCTCTCAACTCACGTGGGTTCACACGCACGATGTGTGGTCCAAAGTCTCGAGAGTGGCTCGCGGGAGGCCTGCATCGATTGCGAACATATCCTTCGCACTTCGAGAACCGACGATTACTCGATGAGATTAACAACCGGCATGGGGCACGTATGTGACCCGAGGAGATCGAGGATCCAAGCGTATTTTTGGGAACCAAGGGGTAAGGCAGGTTAGACATTTCGGACGAGCCAGGTCGGCAGTCTGCCCGTCGGGCGAAAGAGTCAGCTTGGTTCCGATCCTGGCCGCATAGCCGGAACCTCGATCCGGACGAGGCACCAGTTAAGGCAAACGTCTTCATAGCAGAAATGTCGTCGATACTGTAGGTATGCTAATCCCATGAGCAACAAGTCACTAGGGTTATTTATATTATAAACTACACAATAACATAGAACTGCTGCGGAAAGATAAATCTAGAAGCACTTGACTGTCGCGGTCCAAACAGGAGAAGCACTGGAATCGGAGAGGGCTCGGACGAACTCTTAGAGGGAAAGTCTTGGCAATAGATCCCCGTCAACTCTCGCTGATTCGTATCGGTTGGGCCCCGGTTTATTCCGTCACATTAGGGTTGGGATCCGGTTGCTCGACTTCCTCCCCCCTCCCTCTCGGAAGAAAGCGGATCAGGAAGCCCCCGAACAGGATCACGATCGCTATGGCCACGAGCCACTGGATCGCCATCGCCATCCCCACTATTGCCACAGCGGCACCAAGCACAAAAAAGCGAACCTTCCATGCCAGCCAGGGATATCGACCGGCCTTGCGACCACGATCCATAATCGGACTCAAGTAATCAGACTGAGAAAGATCTGAGACCCACGAAGGACCCTCCTCATCTCCTTCTTCCAGTGACCTCAATCTCGGACCTCTCCTCCGGGTTTTCGGTAAGGATTCTCCTTACCATCAGCTCCTGCTTCCTGTAGAATTCGCTCTCACTCCGATCCATCCAGGCTTCCGGATGATCGTATCCAAGCAAATGCAGTGTTCCGTGAATCACGAGCCGAACGAGCTCTTCCTGGTCGGACACTCCCTGGTGCCTCGCCTGCCGTACCGCCTGGTCCACACCGATATAGATATCGCCCACGGGATAATTTCCGGGATCGTGGAGGCAAAACGAGAGGACATCCGGTACTCGATCGTGCCCAAGCCACCGGCGGTTGAGGTCTCTGATCGGCTCATCAGTCAGGAAGGTCAGAGATAGCTCCCCTTCACTTATCCCCTCGGACTCAAGCACAGCAACCGCGGCCCGCTCCAGCAACAGTTCAGGAAGCTTCTGCCCGCGGGGCACACTTAGGTAGACGTGCGCAGACATCGCACAGGACAATCAAGCATCATCGTCAATCGCAGCTGGTTTGCCCACGTCTGATGAGGCCTCCGAATCTGACGATTTGACCCCGACAGCGGTCGGATCCGCTCCTGCTCTCCCTGGCTCAGGGCTAGCCTCTTCCATGGACGGCTCGGATTCCGTCAGGTGCCGGGTCGCAGGGTAGTCAATTCTGTGATGATACATACCTCCCAACACCTTGTGGAACTGCAGCTTCATGATTCCGATCTCCTGGAGCGTAACCGGGGCCTCGTCGAGCTGTTCCTGCTGGATCTTCAAGTCCACAATCGAGTCAATAAGGTCCCGGACCCGCTCCGTCGTAGGATCCTTCATCGTTTTGGTTGCCGATTCTACCGAATCAGCCAACATCGCAATCGCGATCTCTTTGCTACGAGGCCGCGGGCCAGGATACCTGAACGCCCCCGAATCGAGCGCCTCTTCCTCGTCTTCCGATTCCTGCTTCGCCTTCTCATAGAAGAAGGAGATCTCCTGTGTCCCGTGATGACCAGGTATGAAGTCGATCAGCACATCCGGGAGCTTGGCCTCCTCAGCAAGCCGAACCCCTTCAGTCACGTGCCCTCTTACGATGGCGGCCGACGTGGCCGGCTTGAGCTTGTCGTGAGGGTTCCTGTCCGAGGGCTGGTTCTCAATGAAGTATTGGGGCTTCACAATCTTCCCCACGTCGTGATAATACACGCCTACCCGACACAGCAGCCCGTTTGCTCCGATCGCGTTGGCTGCGGCCTCAGCTAAGTTTGCCACATTGATCGAATGGGCGTATGTACCTGGTGCCTCCATTGAGAGACGTTTCAGCAAGGGTCGGTTCGGATCTGCCCATTCGAGGAGCGTCTGGTCGGTTGTGATCCGGGTGAACCACTCGAACACGGGGAGGAATCCCATGGCTAGGATCGCACTCACCACGGAGTTTCCCCCCGCCAAGGCCAGAGAGGTCGCAATACGCTGGGCATCACGTCCCGCAACTACGCCCAATGCTAAAAGAACTAACAGGTACGCAGTGACAATGATCGCGATGAAGATCCAGGTCTGTGCCCTTCGCCGAACTGCCCGTACCGACAGGGCAGCTGCGGCGCCCGCTACAAACACTGGGAGCCAAGCGTGTACGCTCTGGAACGGACCCTGGGCACCGACAACCGCTGCCATGGTCACCGCTAGCACGAGAGCGAGGCGGCCATCCCAGAGAACGGCAACCGCCAGTGAGACGAATGCGATCGGGAGCAACTCCACGGGGAGCTGGTTCCGAGCTATGACTCCACTCGTGCCGGTGAACGCGAGGATGAGAGCCCCCA
The DNA here is from genome assembly GCA_963579625.1 of Gemmatimonadales bacterium UBA6960. Taxonomy (GTDB): domain Bacteria; phylum Gemmatimonadota; class Gemmatimonadetes; order Longimicrobiales; family Gaopeijiaceae; genus JAAXGI01. The sequence goes on along the minus strand of CAUZHN010000009.1, from coordinate 25,860 downwards.
AAAGAAGCAGCCACCGGTAGTTCCCATAGATGTCCGGGCGGAAGAAGAAGAGTAGAAATCCAAAGACACTCAGGATGAGCAGGTTCAGCATCATGGCCCCTGCGATACCGGCAATCTGCAGTCCCTGATCCTCCAACTGTCCCTGTGCCCTCAGAGCCTCCTCATAGGCCCTAAGGCGTTCGATTTCTGCGTCTCCTAGCTGCTGATTCGCCCGTACGATCGCCTCCCCCTGCAGGATGTTCGCCTTCACTGTGGCGACCGCACGCCTCGCCGCATTCCGGTCTTGTTCCGTAGCAGTTGCGTCGTAACGCAGCGTCGGGTCCATGAAGCGGATCAATGAGAGGCGGAAAAGTTCGTTGACCTCGGAGCCCACTTCTGCGGGGAGAAGCTGTGAGGCACTCTCGTAGAACTCGCTCGAGTTCAGCACTGAGTCCCGGGCGATGTAGCGTTCCCCTCCACCGGTACTTACCACCAAAATACGTCCGGTCGATAAGGGATCCAGTCGAGCAGCCTCCCCCAGAACGCCTTCCGGCATCAGCTCCCGAATCGAACGGAACGCGGTGTCCTCAAGAAGCGTTCGGATCTCCACATCGAGCAACATTTCCCTTTGAGCCTCGGAGACAATAAGACCCAGACCAGAGAGAACCTGATCAAGCGCACCCCCCGGATCTTCTTCCCCCTCGACTGCAGTGACCTGTCCGAAGAACTGGGCGAGAGCGGACTCCATGGAGGCCATGGCCTCCAGATGCAGTTCGAAGGTGGCTGGGACTGCAGCCGCAGCGGATGAGCGCTCTAGCTGTAGCTCCTCTATGGTCTTCCGAACACCAAACGACAGCGAAGCAATGACCTCCTCGTCCGAGACCATTCCGGCTTCGTATCCCGACACCCGGAGGTCACTCGAGGGTGGGAAGAAGAGTGTTACCGCAAGCGCGAGAACCACGAAGAGAAGTAGTCGACTCCCGTGGTGTATTGCTCCCTCAGGCCAGCGGTTGCCAGGAGGCTGAGAGAGTCGGGCGAGCGGAGATTCCGCCCCCGTGGTCTTCCCGGACGAGGACGCTTGAGTCATGAGGAAGCCTCTGCTTCGTCAGCCTGGGCATATGCCAGGATGATGTCCTTCACCAACCGGTGGCGGATGACGTCTCGGGCGTCAAGGTATACGAAGGAGATCCCGTCGACACTCTTCAGGATTCTTTCGACCTGCAACAGGCCTGAATCATCCATCTTTGGGAGGTCAATCTGTGTCTTGTCGCCCGTAATGACCACCTTGGAGTTCAAGCCCAAGCGGGTCAGGAACATCTTCATTTGCGCCGTCGTGGAGTTCTGAGCCTCATCGAGGATTACGAACGCATCCTGGAGGGTACGTCCACGCATGTACGCCAGTGGCGCAATTTCAATCGTACGGTCCTCAATGGCACGCTGGACCCGATCGGTCGGCATCATGTCTTCGAGCGCGTCGTAGAGGGGCCGGAGGTACGGATCCACTTTCTCCTGAAGATCGCCGGGAAGGAATCCCAGGGTCTCTCCGGCCTCTACTGCCGGCCGAGCAAGAATGATGCGTTTCACCCGCTTCCGGTAGAGCGCATCCACGGCAGCTGCAACCGCCAGGTACGTCTTTCCAGTACCCGCAGGTCCGATCGAGATCACGATGTCCCGATCCCGGATCAGCTCAAGGTAGGACGCTTGCCCACCAGACTTTGGAGTGATGACTTTCCTGCTCCCCGGAAGCGCGATGCGAATGCCCTGCTCCATTGCCAACATGGCCGGCCGGCCTCGGCTTTCAAACTCCTCCGCCAGACGTGAAACGTCCCTCGTATCGAACGGATCCCCAAGACGCGAGAGTTCGATCAGGTGCTGAATCAACGGGACTGAGCGCTCGATCGCATCCAACTCCCCCGAAAGGATCATCTGATCCCCGCGAAGCACAACCCTGATCCGAAAGCGTCGGGCAAGCTCCTGGATATTGGCATCGCTCACCCCCGAGAGCAGGAGGAGGTCGGCTCCCTCCGTATCCAGCCGATGTTCAACGACCGTGCTCTCCATGTAGTCCCTCTCCCTCACCCGGCGCCGGGATCCGCAGCAGGTTTGGGTTCCTGGACGCTCAGGCGGAGATTCCTCAGTTCGTCGGTGGAAACTGGCGTCGGCGCCCCTTCGAACAGGGCGCGAGCAGCAGTGGTCTTGGGGAATGCGATCACGTCCCTGAGGCTCCCAGCTCCGAGAAAGTCTTTTACGATCCGGTCCAATCCCAAACCAATACCCCCGTGCGGCGGCGCTCCGGATTCAAGCGCTTCCAGCAGGAACCCAAATTTGCGGTCGATTTCATCGGCAGACATACCGAGTACTCCGAATGCCTTGCGCTGTATGCCAGAATCGTGGATACGGATGCTTCCGGATCCAAGCTCCGACCCGTTATACACCAAATCGTACGCGAGGCCCCGTACGGATACCGGTTCCGTTTCTAACCTCTCCAAGTCGTCGGGGTGGGGGAGGACGAATGGGTGATGTGCAGGGTGGAGGACTCCCTTGGCCTGCTCAAAGAGGGGGAAGTCCATCACCCAGAGCCAAGCGTGCTGCTGATCAGGCGGGAGTTCCATGGCCTCAATTACGGACTCACGAAGCGCAGACAATGCGGGTGATGTCATTTGGTCCGTGCCTGCAGCCACGAGAAGAAGATCTTTGATCTCTGCTCCTACTTCCAACCACTGTGCTTCCCGCATCCAACGGGAGAGCGGGCCGCTCCCCCCATCCTCCGTTCGCTTTGCCCACAACAGTCCCGGAGCTCCTGCTTTTTTGGCCACAGCCTCAAGACCTTCGATCTCCCTCCGGGATAGTCGCGCGCCCTCTGGAATCCGAAAGCCGCGGATCCTGCCGCCGGACTGGACGGCAGTCCGCAGAATCTCTGAGTCGCCCTCCCCGAGCACCTTAGTCCAGTCCGAAATCTCCAACCTCCACCTCAAATCTGGATGGTCTGATCCGAATCCCTCCATCGCTTCCGCATGGGTCAAGCGCTGAAAGGGGGGCACAGCCGGGATGCCCGCGACCTCCCCAAGCATGAGCATCAGCCCCTCAATCCACCCAATAATGTCATCGGACTCGACGAACGATGCTTCAAGGTCGATCTGGGTGAACTCAGGCTGACGATCCGCCCTCAGGTCCTCGTCTCTGAAGCATCGGGCAATCTGAAAGTACCGGTCGTACCCCGCGGTCATCAGAATCTGCTTGTAGATTTGTGGGCTCTGTGGGAGTGCGTAGAATTGGCCCGGATGAACCCGGCTGGGCACGAGGTAGTCACGCGCTCCCTCAGGGGTGGGTTTTGTCAGAATCGGTGTCTCAATCTCGAGAAATCCCAATCCGTCCAAGTAGTTCCGGGTTGCGAGAATGAGTCGGTGCCGAAGTTCCAGATTTTGCTGAAGCTGGGCACGTCGAAGATCGAGGTGCCGGTACCTGAGCCTCAACTCCTCAGCGGGAAGCTCCTCGCCCAAGGCATGATAGACTGGAATCACGGGCGTCGTCGCCTCATTGAGCAACTGGAAGCGATGCGCCCTGACCTCAATGTCCCCGGTAGCAAGCTGGGCGTTACGGGCAGCTTCCGGGCGGAGCATGACCTCTCCCTCCACCCCAATCACATCTTCGCTGCCCAGCTTTCGAACCTGCTCCAGGCTCTCCACTCCCGTCCAATCTGGCCCGAAGCAGACCTGAACCAACCCACTCCGATCCCGAAGATCGACGAAGAGGAGGCCACCCAGATCCCGTCGCCGATGTACCCATCCGACAAGCCTAGTACTGGACCCAACATCACCGATTCGCAGTCCTCCTACCATGCGACTGCGAAAACTAGTCGACTCGATCGCTTCCTGGTCTTGTATTTCCATCAATGTCAGTCCAGGCAGTCTGTGTTGCGAGAGCCCCGTGCTCTCACGAGTGCGACAATGAGGTATCCAACGAATACACCGGCCACATCCTCCAGCCAATCAGCAACCTCCGGAGTCCGACCGGGCACGAGGCTCTGGTGCCATTCGTCCAGTGCACCATCTGTGCACCCGACTGCCAACAGCACCACGTGCCACACGTCGGTCCCCCTGACCTATCTAGCCCGGGCCAAGATCCCGCCGCAACCCAAAATAAAGGGCGAAGTGAACTAGCTTGTCCGGAATAACCAGGAGCAGCTGTAACCTGGGCGGAATGGCCCGGATCTCACTCAGCAAGAGAAGGCCCAGAGCCCATAAGGCCCACGCGATCGCCCCGCGGCTCACTACCCTTTCACTCGCCGGGATCTCCTTCCCTCGTTCCGAGATCGACCCCCCAACACCCGTTCGACAGGAAGGACCCTGCCCCCGGTACCACCTGTAGGGGAATGCTCGCTAAGTTAATGGCGGCATCTTCGGGGCTCAAGCAAGGTGGAGCTTTGCCGTTCACAGCCCTTCCCTCTCCGTCTCCATCCCCGATTCAAGCCCCTCTGTCCTAATCTATGAACGATCACGCGGCGACCTCCAGGCAGGCACCCACACTTCAGGGAACACGGTTCGATCTCCTGTGCCTCACTCCTGGAGAACTGGATTCGCATCTGGCCGACCACTTCGCTACCCACAATCAGCCTGATTACAGAGTTGAACAGGTACGAAAGTGGGTTTACGACTCTCCGGTCCGATCGTTCGACGAGATGACTAATCTCCCAACTGGAATACGCCTCAGCCTGGCGAAAGCCTTCTTCCTGGCTGAGCCAGACATTGCCACGGTCTCCAAATCGTCGGACGGAACCGCTAAGCACCTCTGGCGACTCGCCGACGGCAGCCTGGTGGAATCGGTCCTCATCCCAGACCACGGCAGGCTAACGCTCTGCCTCTCGTCACAGGCTGGATGCGCGATGGGATGCACCTTCTGCGCCACCGGGTGGGCCGGCTTCTCACGTCAGCTAGACGCAGGGGAGATCGTAGCTCAGTACAGAGCCTCCCTAAGGTGGGCTCTCGAAAATGGATATGGTCCCATCACAAATATCGTTTACATGGGAATGGGAGAACCGCTGGCGAACCTCAATGCCGTACATACGTCGTTGACGATTCTGAACCAGGGCTTCAGGGTTGGAGCCCGCAAGATTACCGTATCCACTGTCGGGCTGACTCCCGGTATTCTGGAGCTTGCCGCAAGGCCCGAACAATTCGGGTTAGCCCTCTCTCTCCACGCACCCATCTCAGAGCTGCGCCAGACGTTGATCCCGCTGGAGAGACGCTATCCCCTTCCCGAGTTGATGGCGGCCGTGAGTGAATTTCGCGCGAGGAAGGGACGAAGGATCACCTTCGAGTACACGATGATCCGGGGAATAAACGACTCGGAGGCCCTCGCACCCGAACTTGCTCATCTGGCCCGGAGCGTCCGTGCCTTCGTGAATCTGATACCCTTCAACCCGATCCCCTACCAAGATTGGCTTCCCTCAGACCGGTCGAGAATCGAGTTCTTCCGGGCCACGCTCGATAGAGCGGGTGTGTCCACCGCGATCAGGGAGCCCAGGGGCCGAGACATCGATGCCGCTTGCGGACAGCTCAGAGCGAGTGTGGCAGCTAGCGCACCCGGTCCATTATCCGATCCCAACGAACCTCTCTCAGAAAAGCAAAAGGGGTTCTCGAATCCCGGTCATACGAAAAATAGAAGAACATCGCCTTCCCCTCAATCCGCCACCGCTCAATCAGGCCCCAATACCTCGAGTCCAGCGAGAAATCCCGGTTGTCCCCAAGCATGAAATAGCGACCTTCGGGGATGACCAAGGGGCCCCAATTGTCCCTGGTCGGGTGGTACTCCTCCGGATCGATACCTGAGACAAGGTGCTCCCTCTGCCAACTCATCCAGGGAGCCCTTTCGGGGTCGTCATTGGTGGGGTCCCCCCATCTCGCATAGGGCTCATCCTGTCGCTCACCGTCAATGAAGAGGTTCTTCTCCCGCATCTGGAGGGTGTCGCCCGGCATCCCGATGAGTCGTTTGACTAGCTTGATCCCTTCTTCATGGGAGGGATCAAAGACGAGCACGTCTCCACGGTGGGGCCTTGAGTAGCCAGGAGTAAGCCATCGTGTACCTGGAAGTCGCGTCCCGAGTCCGGTTCGGTTCACCATCAAGAAGTCCCCGACCAGAAGAGTCTCTTCCATGGATCCGGAAGTGATGACAAAAGTCTGTACCAAGAAGGTCCGAATGACAATCAAAAAAAAGACCGTCATGACGATGGTCTTTCCCCATTCCCAAAGCTCACTCCGGAGTCTGCTCCGATTCCCGCCCGATCCTGACTTCTGCCCACTGCGCCTCGCTCGTCCGCGGCGGTTTATACCAGATCGGTCCCGCATTCCCTTCGCCACCGTCACCTTCCTCCTTCTAGAAATCTCCTGAAGTCCCACCACGATCGGTCGGCACCGTCCGCTTCACCATCCTGGACAGCACTGGTAAAGCCTTCCTGCCCGTTCCCGACCGACTCCCAATCCCCGCCCAAGAGGACAGTGACATCAACTAGAAGCGATGCGTCCAAGTCAGTCCGTGCAGCGGCTATCCCGAGTGACTGCCTCACCATCTCGAGCGCCCCATCCTTCTGAGTTCTGTCCAGAACCACCGACGAATCTCTCCCGAACGAAGATTCATTACCGAAGTAGACCACATCGAAACCCTGATCACGGAGAAGCTCAGTCGCGTGTCCAGCAACACCAGGCACACCGCTCCCGTTCAGCACTTCGACTCGGATTCTGTCCTCCAGCGTCGGAACTCGACCCTCCAACATGGTCTGGCCCTCATCATCCTGACCTGGCAATGCCTCAGCGCGACCACCAGAGTCTGTCATGACCTTCCCTAAGTACAGCCCAACCGAGACAACCGCCACCACGACTACGATAGGCCAGAGGGGCTTTTTGCTAAGACGCCTAGCCATCAAGCTCACGGGTCAAAACGTTTCAGAACTCGCAGGTCTCGGCTCGAATGGGAACAATTTCATTTAGAAAGATGATGGATTCTGACCCTAGCAACTTCTTGAGTCACCGAAATGGGGTGCTCAAGCATCCGAACCCTGAGCGCCTAAAGCCACTCCGCAAGGAACTCACGACCGGGTGAAAGGTCAACCGCTCGCCTCCCTCCGAACTTCCCTCTCTACACGAGGATCCGGTGCTCTTTGGCCCAAGACGACGTTGTCGATGAGGCGCGTCTCTCCTAAGAACGCCGCCATCGCGATCACAGTCCCTGCTTGGGCTAGCTCAACTGGCTGCAGCGTCTCAGGGTTCACAGCCTCAGCATATTGTAGTCGGATGCTACGATACGTCGACACCACCGAGCGCACCTTCTCAAGCAGCCGAGTCGAGCGGGTCTCCCCAACTCGAAAAAGCTCTTCCGCCCCACAGAGCGCCTGCCATATTCCCGACGCATCCCGGCGCTGATCCCCTGTCAGATAGACGCTTCTGGAGCTCAGTGCCAAGCCGTCCGAATCTCGCATCAGAGGAGCCACCTCAATACGGACGCCGAGCTCAAGGTCCTCAACCATCTGCCGGACGAGAATTGCCTGCTGGAAGTCCTTACGACCGAAGACGGCCCAATCGGGACCAATCAGACCAAGCAGTTTTGCTACAACGGTGAGGACGCCGTGAAAGTGCCCGGGTCGGAAGGTCCCACAAAGTCGTTCCCCCATCTCTCCAGGGTCGACTTGGATCCGAGGTTTGCCATGAGGATAGATGACGTCCTCAGTAGGAGCGAATACGAGTGGGACACCATGGGCCGTGGAGACCTCAAGGTCCTGTCCCAGATCTTGAGGGTAGGCGTTGAAGTCTTCACCCTGACCGAACTGTAGACGATTCACAAAGACTGAGACGACAGTTACATCGGATAGCTCTTGGGCCCTCTTGATCAGCGAGATATGGCCCGCGTGGAGAGAACCCATCGTGGGTACCAGGCTCACCGTTCGGGACACTTCCCGTAGCATCCGCAGTTCTGATCGCAGCTCTTCACGGGTTCGAGCAACTACCAAGGGAGAGGTGGCTCTCACCCCTCATCCCCGAAAGTATGCTCAGGCCCAGGGTATTTCCTCCCCTTAACCTCCGCGATGTACGAGCGTACTCCGTGACCAGACAGGTCGGCCAATTCTGCAAAGCGCTTGAGGAAACGGGGTGTGAAGGCCGGATTTAATCCCAGCGCGTCGGGTAAGACGAGGATCTGACCATCGCATCCAGAACCTGCCCCTATCCCAATAGTAGGGATGGTCAGATTCTGTGAGACTTCACTCGCGGGGGCTCCAGACACCAATTCGAGAACAACTGAAAAACATCCGGCTTCCTCGAGTGCCCTCGCCTGATCATGGAGTCTATTCGCTCCCTCAGGGTCTCGCCCCTGCACCCGAGTCCCTCCCAACATGTGTATCGACTGCGGGACAAAGCCTAGGTGGCCCATCACCGGGATTCCAGCCCGGACCAACCGCCGAATCGTGAGGCAAGCCTCCTCATCCCCTCCCTCCAACTTGACCGCATGCGCCCCCGTCTCCTTCATGACGCGCCCGGCGCTGTGAAGGGCCTCCTCGCTCGAAGCCTGATAGCTCAGGAAGGGAAGGTCGACCACCGTAAAGGTGTTGGGCGCTCCTCGACGGACGGCGCGGGTGTGGTAGACCATGTCGTCCACGGTCACCGGAAGTGTAGAGTCATACCCCATCACCACCTGGCCCAGAGAATCGCCGACCAGAATCATGTCGACCCCCTCAGTTTCGAGAATTCTCGCGAAGAGGAAGTCATAGCATGTGAGGACGGCGATCGGCTCTTTGCGGGATTTCATCTCAAGGAAATCCCTAATGGTCATCGCTCTTCGTGGGGGGGGACGTTTAGCGGACACGATGACGGGTACGAATTGGGGGCCCGATAGCGAAAGAGATCAAGAGTCGCCGGAGGATACGACCGGCGAAGATGGGGTGTGAGACCCTCTTGAGCACTGACCGTTCCCCAACATCCTCACTGAGGAGCGGTACGGCTAAAGCCAGGCCCGGCTCTTTGCGGTTACCTTCCCCGCATGTCGATGTGTTGGGATCCCTTGCTAGCCGCGGCAACCGCCCGCGAGCTGAACTTAAGCCTGGGTGGATCCCGTGTCCGCGCGCTCATGATGGATACCGATGCTCGTCGGCTCTTTCTCTTCCTTCGTGAGCACACTCTCGTCCTAGAGCTCCACCCTCTTCGCGGCTGGCTCTCCCTACTTCCCCCTCGAGAACCGCTCTCCGGAGCCAGGCCCTACCCCTATACCATCCGCGGCGTGAGCGCTCCCCCGGATGAAAGCGCAATGGTAATCTCTCTGCACCCAGTCCGCGGCAAGACCGAGCCACTCGAAATTGTTCTGGAGATGATTGGAAACCGTTGGAACGCCTTGATCGTAGGCCAGAGGAGTAGAACCATCCACCATGTTCTCGTACCGCGAGAGGATCGGGTACGATCGCTTACTGTAGGATCAGCTTATCAGCTACCGACCTCAACCGAACGCCTGGGATGTCACTTTCCGCTGGACCAGGGACAGTGGCATGAGACGGTGGGATCAGTCGGAGAGTCTGCGAGCACCCACCGAGCTGAAATCCTTCGGAAAATTGCCTGGACATCGTCCCTCAACGTAACCACGCTACTGGGCCAGGATGGGTGGCAGCAGTGGGAACGGTTGATCGACCCTGAAGGCTGGCGCGCCTTCCTCGTTCACACTGCCCGAGGCCCTCAGCCCTACCCGGCAGCATTGGAGCCGACTCTGCCTAAGGTAGAGTCCGAAGACCTTGTATTACCCAAGGCTGAACCAGTTCTGGAAGTAGCTCAGGCCTTTCCCAATCTGATCGAGGCCTTCCAAGCCGGGCGCAAGCTTGACCCAATGGCTGAGCCAGTTCCGGCTCTATTCATACCTCCTGGCCTACTCTTTGAAGTGGAACGGCGGCTGAAGGAAGCCCGGGGGAAGGTGAGGGGTTTAAAGAGAGAGTGGGACCAGACCCGGGACCCCAAAGTGCTGAGGGAACTCGGGGACTTGATTCTAGCCCGGTTCTCGAAGATCCCGCGAGGCATAGAGCAAACCACAGTGTCAGACTTCGAAGGAAAGGAGGTGGAAATCGAGTTGGATCCCGCACTGTCACTGAGTGCCAACGCGAACCACTACTACACCGAAGCCGCCAGACTCCAGCGAGCGCGAGAAGCGCTTCCAGGCTTGATCCACGAAGCCAAGGACGCGGTGGAGAAGTGGGCTGGCATCATCCAGGGTGCCCTGAAGGGCGAGATTGACCCAGGAGTTCTCTCGAGCATACTCGGTCCGGCACGCATGCTGCCAAGCGGGACTTCGGGTGGAAAGATGAAGGCTCTTCCATATCGGAGGTTCGTCAGCTCCGGAGGGCTCGAGATCCGTGTAGGTAGAGGAGCGCGGCAGAATGACGCACTCACATTCCACCACTCAGCGCCGACCGACATTTGGCTGCATGTTCGTCAGGCACCCGGCGCTCACGTGATCCTCTGCTGGAAGGGAGAGGGGAGCCCACCTCGCCAGGAATTGGCAGAAGCCGCAACCCTTGCTGCGCTGCACTCACCAGCACGGCACTCTAGCAGCATTCCAGTCGCGTGGACGAGGCGAAAGTACGTTCGCAAGCCTCGTGGGGCATCGCCTGGCACGGTGATCCCCGAGCGAGTGGCAACAGTGTTCGTTGCCCCTGATCCTGCCCTCCTCAAGCGGTTAGCAGCTGACAGCTAGGTCGGAGCCGTAGATTCTGACGTCAGTCTCGATCGCCGTCCATTTGCGCTCGAAGCGAAGCGAGGAAGCGCCCCCCCCCTTCCACTCCACCACGGGCAACTTCTTCCAGAAGGGCGCTTCCCACCACAACCCCGTCTGCGATCCCGGCTACGAAAGCCGCTTGAGCTGGGGTCGAGATCCCGAATCCCACAGCGATAGGCAGGTCAAATAGGCCACGCAGGGCCTTTATCTCCCGGGATAACTCAGCCCTGAGGGCCTCCCTCGCACCAGTCACTCCAGTGCGGGAGATGTAGTACAGAAAGCCCGATGCGCCGCTCGCAACTTCCGAAGCTCTCGATGGAGTTGTAGTCGGCGCAAGCAGTTGGATCAGTTCCATCCCCTCGTTTCGGAGACGCGATTCCAGGGCGGGATCAGCGCCCGCAGGCAAATCGGTCAAGAGGAGGCCCTGTGCGCCTGCTTCACGCGCGGCCGAGACGAACGCATCAACCCCAAATCGATGCACCGGATTGAGGTAGGTGAACAGGACTACAGGCGTCCCTTTTCTGGCCCTGAACTCCCTGAGAATATCCAGAGCACCGGACACAGTCATCCCATTCTCAAGCGCCTCGAAGGTCGCCCGCTGGATCGTCGGACCGTCAGCCAACGGATCGGAGAAGGGGATACCCAACTCCAATATGTCTGCCCCGGCGTCTGCAGCCGCAAAGAGAAGATCCAGACTCTCATCCCGAGACGGATAGCCCGCGCAGACGTAAGGAACGAGCGCGGCCAATCCGCGTTCTGCTCTCGCTCTGAAGGCGTCACTTATGGACAGGTTTGAACTGACTGTCGACCCACGCATTAAGCTTTCGAGGGAAGGGTCCACACCTCCTCCGTCAGGTCGTCACGCAGTCCGCAACCCGGATATTGTAGCAAGCGGCGGCTGTGGTCTTGCGGAGAACCGTAATTGGCTCTCCGTGCGGTGATCGCTCAGGCGTCTCCGTCACAGCGGCCCTAAAAAGGTTGGAGGACTATATAGGGGAAAGGAAAGATAGCCTGGAGGCCACCCCGATCCTAGATGGATCATCTGGGTTCACGCCCGTCCGGGGTCAGAGCAACGACCCCTTTCCCTCAATCCGAGCTACGTGGGCTACGTCCTTGTCTCCCCTCCCACTCAGACAAAGAATCGCTGGGCCAGCGCCCACATCTTGGCGCCCTTCGTCCAAAAGGTATGCTACAGCGTGCGCTGTCTCCAAGGCGGGGATGATACCTTCCAACTCTGAGAGAAGGTGGAACGCGTCTAGGGCTGCGCGATCATCTACCGACACATAGTGCGCCCGACCGGTCTCCTTGAGGAAAGAGTGCTCTGGACCCACGCCTGGGTAGTCCAGCCCGGCCGACACGGAATGAGCAGGCACCACCTGGCCATCCTCGTCTTGGAGCAAGTAGGAAAGGGACCCATGGAGAATCCCCGGAATCCCTTCCGAAAGCGAGGCTGAGTGACGCCCAGATTGAAGCCCTTCACCGGCCGCTTCAATACCAATCAGGGCCACTCCTTCGTCGTTGAGGAAGGGATAGAAGATCCCCATCGCATTCGAACCGCCACCAACGCAGGCAATCAGGGCAGTGGGCAGTCTCCCCTCGACCGCGAGCATCTGCTCGCGGGCCTCCCGTCCGATCACGGACTGAAAATCCCTGACGATCCTGGGGAAAGGTGCAGGGCCAACAACGGATCCGATGATGTAGTGTGTTGTCTCCACATTTGTGACCCAGTCTCGGATTGCTTCGTTTGTCGCATCCTTTAGCGTCTTCGTTCCTGAGTCCACGGGTCGTACGTCAGCGCCCAGAAGCTCCATACGAAACACGTTCAGGGCTTGGCGCTCCACATCCTCTGCCCCCATGTAGACCACGCAGGTTATGTCGAATAGCGCACAGGCTGTCGCGGTGGCTACCCCGTGCTGCCCGGCCCCCGTCTCGGCGATGATGCGGTTCTTCCCCATGCGGCGAGCCAGAAGGACTTGTCCGATCGTGTTGTTGATCTTGTGGGCACCCGTATGGTTGAGGTCTTCACGTTTCAGGTAGATCGGCCCCCATCCCACCGCTTCCTCCAGACGCTGAGCTCGATAAAGGGGCGATGGACGTCCGACGAAGTCTTTCAGAAGTGCCCGTAGCTCTATCTCAAACTCGGAATCTTGGATTGCCTCGGTGTACTGGACCTCCAACTCATCCAGCGCTCGGATTAGTGTCTCGGGGACGTATCTGCCGCCGAATGGCCCGAACCGCCGCTCCAACTCGGCAGAGTCCGCGGACAGGTGCTCTATTCCCACTGTGGTACTCATGATCGGCCACCTCGTTTGACTCGTCCCAAAGGGTTCCACCAGCTCCGGAGGAGGGGCCAATTCAGCCCTAGTTTGCGATTCACCCGGCCGCCAACGCGCGCCGTACGAATTCTCGTACACGTTCGTGATCCTTGGTGCCCGGACTCGATTCCACTCCTGAGCTCACGTCCACGAGATCTGGCTCCAGCTGAATCACCGCTTCCTCTACGTTCTCAGGGGAGAGCCCGCCGGCCACACCGACCCGCACGCTTGACGGTATCGTTTCTCGAACTGAGTCCAGGGCCTCCCAAGAGAAGGTCGTTCCCGTTCCACCGAGCTGGTCCACTTGCCACGCATCGAGAAGTAGTAGGTCCACTAGAGCCCCGAACTGATCCAGTGCTTGGAGGATGTCATCCTGCGACCGGACCCGGACAACCTTCCAGAGTTCCCATGGCCCTCTTCTCCTCAACTCCCTCACCATTTCGGGGGACTCATCACCATGCAGCTGTATCCCCCCCGCCCGTGCCCTCTCCGCCGCCACCACCGCTTCGTCAAGGCCGAGATCGGAGATTACTACCACAAGCGGGATATCGACCGCTCTGGCCAAGGTGTAAGCTCGCGACAGAGATACTCTCCGGGGAGAGCCAGGGACAAGAATCACCCCCGCGTACGATGCGCCGGACTGTTCCGCAACCTGAGCATCTATCGCGCGGGTGAGCCCGCAGATCTTGACCCTCAGTTGCTCCTCCCTCGGACTACCGCCGGACTGACGCCGGAGAACGGGTGGATGAGGGAACCCCTGACAGTTCGCTGACCATTTTCCCAGGCACCGGAGCTCGAAGCAGAGCCTCCCCTACGAGAACCGCGTCCACTCCCGCCTGAGCTAGAACCTCCACATCGGATCGGGTCCGTATGCCACTCTCCGAGACTAGAATCACAGAATCCGGAACCGAGTCAAGAAGGCTGAGCGTAGTCTCTAGGCGGACCGTGAAACCTCGAAGATCCCGGTTGTTGATTCCAATAACCGAAGCACCCGAGTCGAGCGCCCGAGCCATCTCATCCGCGTCGTGAACCTCGACCAGGGCCGTCATCCCCAACTCCTCCGCCTGCAGCCGAAGCTCTGTCAAGGGACTGTCACCCAGGATTCCAACTATGAGGAGGACGGCATCCGCTCCGGACGATCTAGCTTCCAGGATCTGGACGTTGGAGAGGAGGAAGTCCTTTCGGAGCACAGGGATCGACACCGCGGAGCGCACAGCTGAAAGATCAGCGAGAGACCCGCCGAAGTATTCGCGGTCAGTCAGAACCGAGAGGGCTGAAGCCCCAGCAACCAAATACTCTTCAGCCAATACTGCCGGATCCAGATTGGGACGGATTGGACCCGCTCCCGGAGACCTCCGCTTGACCTCAGCGATCAGCGAGACCACTCCTGGCTCAGTCAGCGCTCTGCGAAAATCCCGCGTCTCTGACGCATCAGCCGCACGAGATCGAAGTTCATCCGCTCGGCTAAGTAGCCGCAAAATCTCAGCGCTCTTCGTCTCCACAATTCGGGAGAGGATATCCCTACCGGGCTGCTCAGTAGAGGACCGACGACCGAACTCAGCTTGCGTTTCGGGCAACTTTCGGGTATCCTTATTTCGGTACCTGTTCGGGTTGCTGCCACTGGAAGCTACACCGGAGACGACCATGGCCCTAACCAAACGACAGAAAGAGATCCTAGATCACATCAGCGATTACATCGAGCAGAACGGATACGCTCCGAGCTTCGAGGAAATTGCCGAGTCATTCGGGTACACCTCACTCGCCACAGTACACGAACATGTAAGTAATCTGGAACGGAAGGGCTACATAAGGAAGGCGTACAATCAGAGTCGATCGATCGAGTTGGTTCGGGGGGTAGCAACTCCCGCAGGAGTGGAACTCCATCTGTTAGGCGAGGTGGCTGCTGGTCACCCAATCGAAGCAATCCCTGAGCGGGAGACGATTCTTGTGCCCCCAGACCTTCTCCGGAAAGGGGGGAAGAACTACGTCCTGAGGGTCACGGGAAACTCGATGATTGATGAACAGATCAGAGACGGTGACTACATCATCGTCAACAGCAGGAACACCGCCGACGACGGGGAGATGGTCGTGGCACTCATCAAGGGTGAGTCGGCAACGGTGAAGAAGCTCTACAGAGAGGGCAGCGGGCGCATCCGCTTACAGCCTGCAAACGACTTATTAGACCCTATGTACTTCCCGGCCGCTGACGTCACCGTGCAAGGGGTCGTCGTCGGCGTCATCAGACGCTACTGATCCACTTTAACCTCCGCCAAAGTCATGCGCATCCCGTTTGCAGTTGGATCCCTCAGAGGAAAAATCTCAAAGGTTCTCCTCATGCCTGGGCGAGCCGCACCTCCCTTCCCCGGCCCCTGGACTCTCACTGCTATTATTCGGACCCCCTATTTCACTGAGGCAGCTTCGGCAGACTCCTGCCTGAGTGACTCGAGGGTTCGTTGGGCAGCACCTGAGCCGAGGAGTTCAGCTGCCTGGGCCACACCCTGGCACAGATCTTCAGAGACTCCCCCGACGTAGAGTGCGGCCGCCGCGTTCACTAGCACTGCACTTCGCGCCCCACCCTTCTCCCGTCCTGACAGGATATCTTCTATGAGTTGGGCGTTCTCCGCAGGACTACCCCCTGCGAGATCATCAGGCCGGCAGGACGTGACACCCAAGTCCTCCGGGCTCACCTCGTACTCCTCAATCTCACCGCCGTGGAGTTCTGCCACCCTGGTCAATCCTGAGGGGCTGACTTCATCCATCCCCGGCGAACCGTGGACGACAAGCGCATGCTCATGCTCCAGGGCCTGGAGGGCACGTACCATTAGAGGCAGGAGTTCTGGATCGGCAACACCTATGACCTGGTGCCGAACGCCCGCAGGGTTCGAGAGCGGACCCAGAAGGTTCATGATCGTGGGGATCCGAAGCTCCTTCCGAACCGGCCCCACGTGACGCATGGCCGGATGGAGCAGTGGTGCGAACATGAACACGATGCCAGCACGTTCCAAAACGCGAGCCATCCCTTCCGGAGAGAGCTGGATCTCGACGCCGAGCGCCTCCAGGACATCCGCACTCCCACTTCTTGAGGTAAAGGACCGAGCACCGTGTTTCGCCACGGCCACTCCCCCCGCTGCCGCCACGAGAGCCGCAGCGGTGGAGATATTGAACGTTGTGACCGTCCCCCCTCCGGTGCCGCATGTATCCACGAGGACTCTCTTGTGGGGCGGACGAACGGGAACCATCTCTCGACGGAGAGCCCTGACCCCGCCCGCAACCTCGGACGGGGTGTGGCCCTTCGTCCGGAGTGCGACTAGAAACGCAGCAGTCTGGACCGGTGAGGCCCTACCGGACATGATCTCGTTGAAGGCCGCCTCAGCCTCTTCGGCGAGCAGGTCTTGGCCCTCAGTGGCTCGAGCGATCAGGGCAACCAATTCCATATCTGTCACACTCATATGAATTACGGGGGCTGTCGCAGCAGTCGTAGGTCACTTCGGAACCCGCTGGGCTTCCGGAAACCGGAGGCTATGCGACAGATCAGCAGCGGTCAACTCGGCGCTCCGCCACCCCAAACCTTATCAGGCTTGACATCAGCGGCATCCCTTCTACCTTTGCCCGCGTGATCTCCCAGGAGTTCCGACGGTACTGCTTGGTCGTCCAATATGACGGCTCCCCGTTCCACGGGTGGCAGTTGCAAAACTCTGGACCGACCGTTCAGGGTGAGTTGGAACGAATGCTTGAAAAGATTACCAAGAAACGCCGCCCCGTAGTCGGCTCCGGCCGCACGGATCGCGGAGTGCATGCACTCGGACAGGTCGCGGCAGTCGATGTACCGTCAAAGTGGTCAGCGGTCGAGCTCCGCAGGTCCTTGAACGCTCTCTTGCCCGCCGAGATCTGGCTGAAAGAGGTCAGGAGGGTCCCCTCAGACTTTCATCCCCGATTCCACCCCCTGGCTAGAACCTACGAGTACCACTTGGGAGTGAAATGCTCAGCAGGATCTCCCTTCCATTACCGGTGGTGCTGGGACATCTCTGGCATGTCGCTCGACCCGGAGAAGCTCAGGGCTTCGGCCAAGTTAGTTTCAGGCAAGCGCTCTTTCAGAAAGTTTGCAAAGGCCGGACAGCCGAAGCGTGGGGAGCTGTGCCATGTTACTGGAGCTCAATGGACGCAATGGAACGACCTCGGGTACCAGTTCGAAATCACCGCCAACCGGTACCTTCACCACATGGTTCGCTACCTTGTAGGAACGATGGTTGACATCGCTTGTGGAAGGCGGCCCCTCGAGGAGATGACTGAACTCCTTACCTGCCCGCAGACTGAGCTTATCACCTCTAGACCGGCCCCGCCCGAGGGGCTCTTCCTGTCACGGGTGGAGTACCCTCCTGAGCGCTTAGGAGACCACCCCGACCGAGACCCTCCACCCACAGGCAGTTCAAACGAATGAAGATATTCCTGGACACTGCGGACCTGGCCGAAATCGAACGGGCGGCCGAAGCCGACCTGATCGACGGGATTACAACGAACCCCTCGCTTTTAGCCAAGGTGGGAGGCGATCGAAAACCGGAGGAAGTCTTCCTCGACATCTGCCGCGCGGTGGATGGTCCCGTGTCAGCCGAGGTTGTAGCGCTCGATACAGAGGGTATGATTTCTGAAGGGCGCAAGCTGGCGGCACTGCACCAGAACATCGTCGTGAAGGTCCCCCTCACGGAAAATGGGCTACGCGCGTGTCGACACCTTCGCTCGCACGACATCCGGGTGAACGTCACGCTCTGCTTCTCAACCACCCAGGCGCTGCTCGCGGCAAAGGCCGGGGCAACATATATATCACCATTCGTTGGTCGCCTGGACGACATCGGGCATGACGGAATGGAGATCGTGAGGGATATCCGGCAGGTGTACGACGAATACGACCTGGACACGGAGATCCTCGCGGCTTCGCTCCGGCACCCGCGTCATGTGCTCGAGGCGATGCTCATCGGGGCAGATTGCGCGACCCTTCCTCCCAAAGTGCTGTATCAGTTGATGAAACATCCACTCACCGACAGGGGACTCGAGGCGTTCCTCTTAGACTGGAAAACTCTGGGAAAAGAGATCTGAGCAGGATACAACCATGAAGGTACATGTTCGCACTCTTTACTTCGAACGTAACCGGGGGTACGCCGCCCGGGACTTCGTTCTCGGCCGATGAGGTCCGAGGGGAAGCACGCGCACTCCTTCTTTGAGATCGCCAAGTGACTCACAGCGCTCTTGACGCCTACGTCCACCCTCTCACTGAGCGGTACGCGTCCAGTGAGATGCAGCGCATCTTCTCCCCCAACCGTCGGTTCGGAATCTGGCGACGGCTCTGGCTGGTGTTGGCCGAGTGTCAGAGTGAACTGGGGCTCCCGATCCCTGACTTAGCCCTCGAGGAGATGCGACTTGGGCTGGACAATCTTGACCTCGTAAAAGCAGCAGAATACGAGCAAAGGTTCCGTCACGACGTCATGGCGCACGTCCACCTCTTCGGGGACGTCGCGCCCTCCGCCCGCGGGATCATTCATCTCGGTGCCACCTCTGCCTTCATTGGTGACAACACCGACTTGCTACTCCACAGAGACGCACTCACGCTCATCAGAGCACGAGTCGTGCGAACGATCCGGGAGTTGGCAAACTTCGCTCGCGAGCATCGAACTATCCCGACACTTGGCTATACGCACTTCCAACCGGCACAGGCCACAACGATCGGGAAGCGCGCCACATTGTGGATCCAGGACCTCGTGTTAGATGTGGAGGAGTTGGACTTCCGATTGAAATCTCTGAGGTTCCGTGGGGCCAAGGGCACAACGGGAACTCAGGCCTCTTTCCTGCAGCTCTTCCACGGCGATCACGATAAGGTTGAGGAGCTGGACGGGATGGTCGCCGAGCGGATGGGATTCGAGAAAAGCTACGGGGTTACCGGACAGACCTATCCTCGAAAGGTGGATGCAGGTATCGCAGGGACCCTATCGGGCACTGCCGCTTCCCTTTCGAAATTCGGTAACGATCTTCGCCTTCTATCTCACCTTCAGGAGGTCGAAGAGCCGTTTGAGGAAGAGCAAATTGGCTCCTCTGCAATGCCCTATAAACGCAATCCGATGCGTGCAGAGCGGATCTGTGCTCTCACCCGCCACGTGATCACACTCTCCCAGGATCCCGCGATAACAGCAGCCTCGCAATGGCTGGAGCGGACCCTGGACGATTCGGCAAACCGACGTCTCTCAATTCCTGATGCGTTCCTGACCCTGGATGGGGCCTTGGTTCTTGCCGAAAACGTCGCTTCTCGACTGGAGGTCCAGCTGGACGTCGTCGTTCGGAACCTCGAGGCACACCTGCCGTTCATGGCCATGGAGACCGTACTCATGCGTGCCGTCGAAACCGGGGGAGGAGACCGGCAAGTACTCCACGAGAAAATCCGTCGTCACGCCTTCGCCGCGGCTGAGCTGATCAAGAGTGGAGAAGACAACGATCTCGTGGAGAGAGTCGCGCGCGACGAAGCATTCGGGATCGACAAGCCAACCCTCCTCGCAATTCTCGAGCCTTCACAATTCGTAGGCAGGGCGCCGGAGCAGGTCGATCAGTTCCTCAAGGAGTGGGTGCAGCCCGTACTCTCCCGTTTAGGCCCGGAGGCGGACCAACTGGTAGGAGTACCCAATGTGCGTGTCTAAGACCATATCCCAGCAGTCTCCCCTATTTCGGTCGGACCTCCCTCTCCCCCTCCTCCACCGGGGAAAGGTTCGAGAGATGTATGAGGCTGGCCCGGATCTCCTCCTCATGGTCGCGTCGGATCGCGTGTCGGCTTTTGATGTCGTTCTACCCCAACCCATTCCCCGAAAGGGAGAGGTCCTCACCCTTCTGACCGCTTGGTGGCTTGACCACCTCAGTGGCGTGGTTGAGCACCACCTCGTGTCTGCAGATCCGAACGTGATCGCGGAACAGGTTCCCGCATTGTCCAACGCGCCTGATGGGTGGGCCCGCCGATCGCTACTTGTAAGACGGACGCGGCCGCTCCCCATCGAGTGTGTGGTGCGGGGATACTTGACGGGCTCCGCATGGAGTGAATATGTAGCGAGAGGCACTCTGGCAGGGGAGGCGCTCCCTCAGAATCTGGCCGAGAGCCAGGAGCTCCAGCCACCCATATTTTCTCCGGCAACCAAAGTCGATGACGGGCATGATGAGAACATCCCGTTCTCTGGGGTCGTCGATCGACTCGGGGAAGTTCAGGCTAAGCGGCTCAGGGATCTGTCCCTCGAGATCTACGAATTCGGCAGGATGAAGGCTGCTTCCAGAGGAATCCTTCTCGCCGACACGAAGTTCGAATTTGGTGAATCGGACGACAACAAACTTCTCCTGATCGACGAGGTGCTCACTCCAGATTCGTCTCGATACTGGCCAGCAGAAAGCTGGCACCCCGGGGCAACTCCCCCCTCCCTTGATAAGCAACCGATCCGCGACTGGCTCTCCACGTTACCGGATTGGGATCGGACACCTCCTCCCCCGGACCTCGACCCCTCAGTCATCCAGGCCGCGACCGACCGGTACCTGGAAATCTTCAAGCGCCTCACGGGAA
Source organism: Gemmatimonadales bacterium UBA6960 (assembly GCA_963579625.1). Lineage (GTDB taxonomy): Bacteria > Gemmatimonadota > Gemmatimonadetes > Longimicrobiales > Gaopeijiaceae > JAAXGI01. Next base: position 5,250 of record CAUZHN010000009.1, on the reverse strand, counting down.
CCGGGCTAGACGAGTACGTGCCACCCAGCTTTTCGACCGATGTTAACACCTCATGACCACGATCAGGCGAGTACGACCCAAGCGCGGGAGACTTCAGCGCGGAATTATTATCCTCCCTTCGGCGTTCACCATCGGAAACCTCTTTCTCGGGGTATACGCTATGGTCTCGGCGGCGCGAGGAGATTTCGAGTGGGCATCCTGGTCAATTGTTCTCGCGGCACTCCTCGACATGCTGGATGGACGCATCGCCAGGTTCACCGCAACGGGTTCGCGATTCGGTGCAGAGCTGGACTCCTTGGTGGACGCGATCTCCTTCGGGGTTGCACCCGCCTTCGTCATCTACGAGCTCTTTTTCGCCGACCAGCCTTGGAGCTGGATTCTATCATTCCTATACGTCACCGCGGGGGTGATTCGCCTAGCACGGTTCAACGTTGAGCAGGGTGGACACGCGAAACGAAGCTTCCACGGACTCCCGTCGCCGACAGCCGGAATGATACTGGCCACTATATATCCGTTCTTCACAGCTCCGGCGGTGGCACCGATAATGGACGGGCTGCCATCGACCCAAGCGGTCGGCATACTGATGATCGCCCTCGCGGTGCTTATGCTCAGCCACATCCCATATCCACTCGTCCCTAAGCTCTCTCTGCGGAATCCACGTGCGACAGCAGGCTCGCTCTTCCTCGCGGCCTGTGGGGCAACGGCCCTGACGATTCCTGAGTATTTCATCTTCCCCTTCCTCTGCCTATACACGCTTTGGGGTGTGACACGTAGCACTTTTCTTGGCTTGGCAGAACGCCTCCCCGAACAGGACCCGCTCCTTGATGAAGACCAGGAAGATGAGGGAGGGGCTGAGGTGCGGGTGGTGGACTATGGAGAGATCGCCCCAACCCGTTATCCTTCGCCTGAAGCGCTCCTCCCTGACCTCCAGACCCCCGAACCCGAACCGACTCTAGACGAAGACGCCGAGGAGAGCACGTGACCAGTTTCCACTTAGAAATCCGCGTTAAACCGCGCCCTGGCCTTCTCGACCCGGAAGGAAAGGCAGTCCATCATGCCCTTGAGTCCCTCGGATTTCCAGGGATCTCTGAAGTCCGAGTCGGAAAAGTCATTGATGTAGACGTCAAGGCAGAAAGCCAGTCCATCGCGATCGACCGGGCTTCCGAAATGTGCAGAAAGCTCCTGGCCAACCCTGTCACCGAGGATTTCCAGGTTACGGTCCTACCCGAGCTGGATCTCTCGACGGAAATAGCATGAAGGTGGCGGTCATCACTTTTCCCGGCTCCAACTGCGATTACGACTGCTATAAAGCTCTGCAACTATTTCCGGAATTTGAGCCCTCATTCATCTGGCACCGCGAGCAGGACCTTGGGAAAGTGGATGCCGTTTTTTTACCGGGTGGATTCGCGCACGGTGATTACCTTCGGGCGGGAGCTATTGCCCAGTTCTCACCGGTAATGCCAGCTGTGGGCACTTTCGCTCGTGAGGGAGGCATTGTCGCTGGAATTTGCAACGGGTTCCAGGTGCTCTGTGAGAGTGGACTCCTTCCAGGTGCGCTCCTCAGGAATGACACCCTCCGGTTTCGGAGCCACGATGTCTACATTCGGGTCGAGACGGTGGGCACTCCCTTCACGACGGAGTATGAGAAGGGTCAGGTTCTTCGAATGCCGATTGCCCATGGAGAAGGAGGCTACTACGCCGACGCCAAAACACTCGCCGAACTCGAGGATGAGGATCGGATCGCATTCCGATATGTGACACCTGAAGGCAATCTCAGCCGTGAGGCCAACCCCAACGGATCCGCTCACGCCATCGCGGGGATCGTGAACCACGGCCGGAACGTACTGGGGATGATGCCCCACCCAGAGCGGGCAGTCGAGATACTCCTCGGCTCCACGGATGGCCGAGGAATCTTCGAGTCCATGACCACCACGCCCGAGGAGTGGTGACGTGAGTGAACACCAGACCGTGGTACTCCATAGCCGGCCTGGAGAACCGGACGTCACTCCCCGGCTGGTTGCGGAGCATGGCCTATCCGAAGATGAATACGACCGCATTCTCGGGATTCTGGGACGAGCACCAACCTTTACCGAGTTGGGAATCTTCTCTGCAATGTGGTCGGAGCACTGCGGATATAAGAACTCCAAGCGACTCCTAAAGCTCCTCCCGACGGAGGCACCCTGGGTCATCCAAGGTCCCGGGGAAAACGCAGGGGTCATCGACATCGGGGACGGCCTGGCACTAGCCTTCAAGGTCGAATCCCACAATCACCCCTCAGCCGTCGAACCGTACCAGGGCGCAGCAACTGGAGTTGGGGGAATCCTCCGAGACATCTTCACGATGGGTGCCCGTCCAGTGGCTATCTTGGATTCGCTCCGTTTTGGAGATCTGGATTCCCCTCGGGTTCGCTATCTCTTCTCTGGTGTCGTACGTGGGATCGGAGACTACGGGAACTGCGTCGGAATTCCAAACATCGGCGGCGAGGTATTCTTCGATCGGACATATGAGGGGAACCCACTCGTAAACGCCATGTGTCTTGGTATCATGAAAAAGGATGAGATCATCCGAGGAGAGGCTTCGGGGACAGGAAACACCCTCATGGCTGTTGGCGCCCGTACCGGTCGCGACGGGATTCATGGTGCAACCTTCGCGTCCGAAGAGCTTGCGGAAGACTCGGACGAGTCGAGCCGTCCGAGGGTCCAGGTGGGAGATCCGTTCACCGAAAAGCTCCTCCTCGAGGCTTCGCTTGAGCTCATTAAAAGCGGCCACATCGTTGGGATACAGGACATGGGAGCCGCTGGGCTGACTTCCTCAGCAGCCGAGATGGCCGGACGCTCGGGGAGCGGGGTGAAGTTCGATGTCTCCCGCGTCCCGGTGCGAGAGTCAGGGATGACCCCCTACGAGATTCTGCTCTCCGAGTCCCAGGAGCGGATGTTAGTGGTCGCGAAGAGTGGCCACGAACCGGAAGTTCGTCAGATTTTGGAGAAATGGGAGCTTGGGGCAGAACCCATCGGTTGTGTCACAGATGACGGTCAGTTCCGCGTTCTAGAAAATGGAACCGTCGTGGCAGATATCCCGGCCCTCCCTCTCACTGAAGGATGCCCAACATATGAGTATGATGTGGAGGAAGACCATAAAATAATTGCCCTTAGATCTTTTGATATGACTCACATTCTCAAGAGAAAAGGCGATTTTTCCACGCAGTTTATGGACCTCCTTGGATCGCCAAATGTCGCATCGAAAGCCTGGATCTATGAACAGTATGATACGACAGTGCGAACAAACACCATTATGGGACCCGGTGGCGACGCTGGAGTCATCCGGTTTCGAGGGAGCCGACGAGGACTTGCAGCTACGATGGACTGCAATGGCCGGTACTGTTACTTGGATCCGAGACAGGGCGCGAAGGCAGCGGTGGCTGAAGCAGCCAGAAACTTAGTCTGCGTAGGAGCCGTTCCAACCGCAGTAACAAATTGTTTGAACTTTGGGAACCCACTGAAGCCGTCGAACTACTTCCAGCTCAGAGAAGCAGTGCTGGGTATGGCCGAGGCCTGCGCATACTTCGAGACTCCTGTTACGGGAGGAAACGTCTCACTCTATAACGAAACGGGCGGACAGGTCGTCTACCCGACCCCGGTGATAGGGATGGTGGGAATCCTGGAGGATGTATCACGTGCGCTGGGCCACTCCTTCACTCAAGAAGGAGACTTGATCCTTCTCCTAGGGGAGAACCGGGAGGAGATCGGAGGATCGGAATACCTCTACCGTAACGAGGGAGTCGTGGCGGGGTCCCCACCGCTAGTCGACCTGTCGGCCGAACGGCAGCTTCAAAGAGCTACTCTATCACTCCACGAAGAGGGGGTCCTGCACTCAGCTCATGACTGTGCCGAGGGAGGGCTCGCCTGCGCTCTCGCAGAATCGGCATTGAGCGGCCCCAAGGGCCCCTGGGGAGTCGAGGTGGAGCTCAACGAACCCCTGGCACCAGCCGCGCTACTGTTCGGAGAGACCCAAGGACGCATGCTCGTCTCCTGTGACCGGAGTGACGCCGACCGGGTACTCGGGGTGGCAGAAAAACATCAGGTGCCCACGTCTGTTATCGGTTCGGTCCAGGCCCGGTCGGGTACGTTTTCGATTGTATTACCGCTTGGGTTCATTCGAGTCAGGTCGGGGGAGATGGCCCGTCGCTATCGGGAGGCTATCCCGGCCATCATGGAAGCTGGCCAGCCGTGACAAGACTCCCCAATGCACCGGAGGGAGGGGCGAAGGACATCCTAATCTCCTCACTGGAAGAGTTGCCGCAAGAGGAGTGCGGGGTCTTCGGGATCACAGGTGTTAATAAACCCGCGGAATCCACCTTTCTAGGCCTGTATGCCCTCCAACACAGAGGTCAGGAGTCTGCGGGCATCTGCGTCATCAATGACGAGGGTGTGGCTCGGGTACGCAAGGGAACCGGGCTTGTAGCAGACGTCTTCTCTGCGACCGACTTGAATTCTTTCGTCGGAACAAGCGCAGTGGGGCACGTTCGATACTCTACAGCAGGAGGTAGTCGCCCTCAGAATGCCCAGCCGATTGTTGTCCGCTATTCGCGCGGTGACCTCTCCGTCGTACACAATGGCAACCTGACCAACGCCCAGGAGTTGAGGCAGGCCCTAGTGGAAGAGGGAGCGCTCTTCCAGACCACCTCAGATTCCGAGGTGATCGTGCACCTCATTGCTCGTTCCAGGAAAGAAACAATCGCATCCCAGATACACGATGCACTCAGCCAGCTGGAAGGGGCATTCTCTGCCGTGATATCGGTAGGTGATACGCTCTTTGCAGTTACCGACCCAAGGGGGTTCCGACCGCTGGTACTCGGACGGAAGGAAAGTGGTCACGTCGTCGCGTCGGAAACGTGTGCGCTCGATATCATTTCGGCAAAGTACGTCAGAGACATCCGCCCCGGGGAGATCCTTCGGCTTTGCGGCAAGGAAATCGAATCGTTGAACGAGCTCGAACCCGCGCCGACAGTCTCCCCGTGCGTGTTTGAGCTTGTCTATTTCGCCCGACCAGACTCGCACATCTGGGGAGTCGCGGTCGATCGAGCTCGGAAAGCCTTTGGACGTCGCCTAGCTCAGGAGCACTTTGTCGATGCTGACTGCGTAATCTCCGTCCCGGACTCTGCCAACTCCGCAGCCCTTGGATATGCTGAGGAGAGCGGCCTCCCCTTCGAGCTAGGTCTTCTGCGAAACCACTACGTGGGAAGGACCTTTA
>CAUZHN010000008.1:0-55557 GCA_963579625.1 Gemmatimonadales bacterium UBA6960 | reverse complement strand
CCCTCTTCCACCTCGACACTGAGCCTCTCAAGCCGTTCTTCCAACTCGACATGACGCATCTCTTGGCGATTGGCCTCATCGTAGTCATTGCTGTAGCTCCACTCATGGAGGCCCATCTTCTGACTGACGAGATTCATCCCCCACGCCGGACGATCTTCCAGTGGTAGGCTTTGGCACTGTTGATGGATTGAGATCGCCGCCTGATGTCCGTGCTCGACGGCCCAGATGATATTCTCGGGTCCCCATGCCGCGTCACCTCCGAAAAAGACCCCTCTTCGAGAACTCTCGAAGGTCTTCCGGTCGACGACCGGCTCATCCCACTGGTTGAATTGGATCCCAATGTCCCGTTCAATCCAGGGAAACGAAGTGTCCTGGCCAATCGCCAAGATCACTGCGTCACAGGGGATGAACGTGATGCCCTTGATCTCCTTGTGCAGTCGCCCATCCTCTCCTTCGAGCCACTCCACGATTTCGAACTCCATACCGATCAGTTCTCCGTTCTCGATCACAAATCGTGAAGGAGAATGGTTCTCGATGATTTCGACCCTCTCTTCCTCCGCATCCTCGAGTTCCCACGGCGAGGCCTTGAATTGAACACGGGATTTCCGTGCTATGACCTTCACGTCCGTGCCGCCGATACGCATCGCGGTACGACAGCAATCCATCGCAGTGTTTCCGACACCGATAACAAGAACTCTTGGTTCAATACTGTCGATGTGCCCGAAGGCGACTGATTCGAGCCAATCGATTCCGATATGGATCCGGTCTGAATCATAGCGGCCTTCAATCTCTAGGTTCTTTCCCCTGGGAGCGCCCGATCCTACGAAGATTGCGTCCCAAGATCCCCCCATCTGACCCTCAAGGAGCGCCCGCATGCTCCTGACCGGGGTGTCAAGCCGAAGGTCCACGCCCATGTCCAGGATGTAGTCGATTTCCTCGCGCAGCACTTCAGGTGGCAGCCGAAATTGGGGGATATTGGACCACATGAGACCACCCGCCCGATCCTGTTTCTCTAAGATCGTCACCTCGTATCCGAGCGGCATCAGATCGTTCGCGACGGTCAGAGAGGCCGGTCCGGACCCGACGCAAGCGATCCGCTTCCCGTTCTTCTCTTCCGGAATGCGCGGGAGAAATTCCTGGATGTCGTCGCGGAGATCTGAGGCTACTCGTTTAAGCCGACAGATCGCTACCGGCTCCCCGTCCAGACGAGTGCGTCGACATGCTGGCTCACACGGTCGGTCACAGGTCCGCCCGAGAATTCCTGGAAACACGTTGGACTCTCGGTTCAACATGTAGGCCTCGGTATAGCCACCCTGCGCAATGAGCCGGATGTACTCGGGGACATTCGTGTGTGCTGGGCACGCCCACTGGCAGTCCACGACCTTGTGGTAATACCGAGGATCTGAGACGTCCGTAGGATTCATGGATCAAATCCGTGAGTAGAGAAGAGATTGAGACAGAGAAGGAATCGCGGGATTTGGCTCGAGTCTTAGAGAGAAAATATCTCGGCCAGATCCCGCGCCGAACAGCGCGGGATACCTGTAGAACCAGGGGAGAGAAATGCACCCACGGGAAACCTCGAGTCGATGAGACATGAGCGTCTCGTAACCCGGAATAGGCATTTTCGCCGGAAGTTTAATAGAACCACGGCGGGCGTCAACCCATGCGCTGGGAGTATTCTCCCCCTTGTTTAGGAGTGAGTAAGGTGTGTGGGGGGGTGCGGGCATGCTTGCTTCGGTAGCCTACCCCCCCTACCCTCCAGCGCACCAGAACAAACCCAGAGGAATGAAAACGGAGGAAAGAGCGATGCGAGCGATCCGCGTCGAGGCAGTCGGCGGGCCTGAGGAACTGCAACTTTCGGAGGTACCTGTACCCGAACCGGGCGAGGGGGAAGCTCGAGTACGGATCACTGCTTCGGGCGTTAACTTCATCGACGTCTACACCCGCACCGGCGCCTACAAGGTCGCCACGCCCTTCACTCCAGGGATGGAGGCGGCAGGGGTCGTGAACGCGGTTGGGCCCGGCGTTTCGGGAATCGGAATCGGGGACCGCGTGGCCTACGCCATGCACATCGGGAGTTATGCGGAGCAGGCGATTGTTCCAGCATGGCAACTGATCCAGGTACCCGATGGTGTGAATCTGGAGATCGCTGCTGCGGTGATGCTTCAGGGAATGACCGCCCACTACCTTACGCACAACACAGTACCACTGGGGGAGGGCCAAACCGCACTCGTACACGCTGCCGCAGGAGGAGTAGGCTTACTCCTGACACAAATGGCCAAGCGTCGCGGGGCCACAGTCTACGGAACGGTATCAACGGCGGAAAAGGCCGAGCTAGCGCTGGCCTCCGGTCTTGATGAAGTCATTCGGTATGCCGAGTCTGACTTCGCTGATGAGATCGACCGGTTGACCAACGGGTGTGGTGTCGACGTGGTATACGACTCCGTTGGGAAGGATACCTTCGATAGGAGCATGGCGTGCCTCCGACCTCGTGGCCACCTTGTACTCTTTGGCCAGTCCAGTGGAGCCGTCCCTCCGGTCGACCCACAGCGCCTGAACTCCGGGGGGTCACTCTACCTCACACGGCCAAGCCTCGGACACTACCTCGCCGACCCAGAAGAGTTGGCTTGGCGCGTCGGCGACCTCTTTTCGTGGATAGAGGCAGACGAACTCAACGTACGGATCGGAGAAACTCACACCCTCGAGGACGCGAGTGTGGCCCACGAGCACCTGACCGGACGCAAGACGACCGGAAAGGTGCTGTTGATCCCCTAGAAGACCAGCTAAAACCTCGACGAACGGATCAGGGTGTCGGTCTCGGTCCACACCTCCTGGAAGTACGCACGAGCCTCATCGGCCTCGGCGTTACGTCCCTGGGCCCTGAGCGCTTGCTCCAGCCCGTAGATCGACCATCCGTTGTGAGGGTGCATCACGAGAGAGGCTCGGTATATCTCCTCCGCCTTTTCGGGGCGGTCAGCCTCTAGAAGAGCGGCGCCAAGCCAATGATGTGCACCGAAATTAAGCGGCTCAGGCTCATCATACGCCAGCCCTTCGTGCAACTCCACTGCAGCTTCGAATACAGTGACCGCCTCATCTAGCAGGCCTTCCTCTCGTAGGATTTCTCCTTCGAGGATCCCGGCAGTGATTCCGAGGAGTTGGCTAGCGGTGTGACGCCCCCGAATCTTTACATCCTCAGGGGTATTCGCCGCAGCCTCCCTGACACGGTTCAAGTAGACCCTTGCGATGTCCGCCTCTCCACCTCGGAGATACGCGTAGCCAAGGGCAAATTCGAACAATCCTCGCTGGATCGGCTGCTCGGGAACTTCCTCCAGCTTCAGGATTTCGTCGAACCAACCGAACCGAAGAAGAATGAGTGCCTCATAGAAGATCCCGTCAGGAACCTGATCCGTATATGCCTTCGCCGCTCGAAGTGAAACCCCTCCTTGACCCGCCATAGATCCGGCAAAAAAGAGCATATGGAGGTTGTGCGTGGCCGCGTACGAGACCCCCTCTTCCCATGCCGCCCTCTGATCCGAATGCCACGCTTCAATATTGGACCGTACAGCAGAATTCCAGCGCCCGATCTCGTTGTAGGTATGAGAGGGCATGTGGTTGATGTGACTCGACCCAGGAATCGAGTTACCTAGTAGATCTGCACATGCTTCGGCCTTCCCCGGTGCTTCCGTCGCCTCAGTGGCGTGGACGTAGAGGTGGCATGCCCAAGGATGCGTGATGTTCTTCGCCAGGACCTCTTCCAGAACTCCGTGGAAACGACGAACCGCCGGGTCTTCCAGCCGGTAGAGGGCTCGGACCGGGTTGAGGAGCATCAACGACTCAGCGTAGAACGTTCCTACGTCGAGGTCATCCGGATAGGCCCGATAGACCTCGGCCATCGCCTGCGCGTAGGCAGAATCTAGCTGTGGGCGACGTCCCTCGTCCTCTTCCTCAAGGTACCGCAGAGACATGGCCTCGATTAGGGCCCTCTCCACCGGGGTCGCGGACTCTTCGCCAAGGTCAAGGGCCTTCTGGATCGCCTCAAACGCCAAAGGCGCATTCGACGCACGCATTTCACCATTAAGGAAGGGGCCCCTCGCCCACGCCTCACCGAAGTAGCACATCGCGCAATTAGGGTCCTGCCGCTGGGCCTCCTCGAACGAGGCCAAACCAGCCGGGAGCGTGAAGGCATACATCATCTGCATGCCCTGCTTGTAGTATGCCTGGGCCCCAGGAAAGTCTGTCGTAATATCGCGAGTCGACGGCCCTAGGACTGCTTGGTAGAGGGGGAATTCGGGCTGCACAGACATCTCCGGTCCTTCTTGCGCCCCCTGCTGTGCCCGCGATACGACAGGCGCGATGAGGCCCATCAACCCGAGCGCGAAGATCGGCACCAGGTGGAATCGGAACCGCGCAACTCCCTCCTGCGATGTTTCGGACAACTGCATTGTGGGCCTCCGTCCAAAGGTGCGTGACAGACTCTGAGATCTGACTTTCCAAGGATGCGACGCTTCCGAAGTGGGAGCAAGGGCCGCTACTGTATCAGTCACAACCCTAGCCCTCATCTACAAGTGTGTCACCTATGGGTTTGAAGCGTTTCCAACGGCTCAGCCGAGTACTCGACCGTCGACAACCGGACCTTACCGTCCTTATGGAACGAGTGAATAAGCCGCACAATTTCTCTGCAATCCTCAGGAACTGTGATGCGGTGGGAATCCTCGAAGTGCATGTAATCCCCCCAGAAAAGGGGCTCCATGTGCATCACGATACGTCAGGGGGAACCGCAAAGCGGATGCGAGTACACCGTCACGAGGACGGACTCTCAGCCATCCGGCTGCTCCAAAAATCCGGACACCATGTGGTCGCCGCAAACCCCGGAAAGCAGGCAGTCGACTTTCGAGAAATGGACTACACCCGTCCCACTGCTCTTCTAATGGGAGCTGAGCTCTTCGGAATCACTGAGGAGTCCCTTCGAGAGGCTGACGCGATGATTCAGATCCCGATGCTCGGGCTGGCGCGCTCCCTGAATGTCTCAGTGGCTACTGCGCTAATTTTATACGAGGCATACCGACAACGCGATACAGCTGGGCTCTACGACAACCCAAGGATCGACCCGGATCGTAGGAGGCGTCTGCTCTTCGAGTGGACTTACCCGGAGCTGGCACGCCGATTCAGAGAGGGAGGCAAAAAGTATCCTGAACTAAACGAAGACGGAACGATCAGGGGCTGAGTCTCTGCACCCCCCATCCTACTACCTCGTTCACGTCTCTTCGACAGAAAAGGAACCTGTCGTGGAACCGATCATCTCTTCCTTGCCAGAATTCGATCTCGTCTGGCCTCAGAAGATATCCGCCCCAATGATCCGGACGCGGGACCTCGTCCCCCTGGAATCGCTCCTCAATCTCTCTACGTTGATCCTCAAGTGCGTGCCGGCTCTCGAGAATCTGGCTCTGGTCAGAGGCCCAGGCGCTAATCTGGCTCCCACGGGGGCGGGTGCGAAAATATGCGTCTGACTCCTCGGAATCGACCTCCTCCACCCGGCCCCTCACCCTAACTTGTCGGTGCAGGTCGGGCCAATAGAAGGTGAGAGCCGCCCGTGGAGCATATGCCAGGGCGCGCGCCTTTGAGGAACGGTAGTTGGTAAAAAACACGAGCCCCCGAGAATCTACCGACTTCACGAGGACAATCCTCCCCTCCGGCCATCCGTCCTCACCCACGGTCGACAGGCAAACAGCATTTGGATGCTCCATCTGCGACCGGGCATACGCCATGTCGAGCCAATGCGAACAGGTCTTGATTGGGTCAGCACCCAACTCCTGTTCCGTAAGTGGATCGTTCAACACCACCTCCTTCGTTTCACTTATTGCCATCCTCCATCCGCCCTAGCTGATGACGGAGAGAGTCCTCCAGATCGGGGAAGAGAAACTGGTATCCAGTGCGAATGGCCTTCTCTGGAATCACCCTCTGGCCGGAGAGAAGGAGTTCGACTCCCATCTCGCCAAGGAGCACCCTCAACGCCACTGCCGGTACCGGTAGAAGCGTAGGTCGTCGCAGGACGCGTCCAAGCACATTCGTGAAAGCAGAATTTGTGAGGGGATTCGGACTGGTCGAGTTCAAGGGCCCACGAACTTCGTGTTCTCTCATCGCGTGAAGGATCATCCCCGTATGATCATCCAGATCTATCCAAGACAGATATTGACGTCCAGATCCGATACGCCCCCCCAACCCAAGATTGAATAGAGTCAGCAGGGTTCTCAGAGGTCCTCCGGAAGGGGAGAGGACAAGCCCACTCCTCATGTGAACCGTCCGGATCCCAACCGCCCGAGCTGCGTGCGTGCTCGCTTCCCATCTTTGACAGACCTCAGCCAGGAACCCCCGACCGGAATCACCTTCCTCGGTGATGAACTCATCACCATGGTGGCCGTAGTAGCCTACTGCAGACGCAGAGACCAGAACCTCGGGAGGGCGATCGAGCTCAGCGAGCGTGCGTGAGAGGAGAAGTGTCCCCTCTTCCCTGCTCTTCAGAATGGCATCCTTTTTCCCGCTCGTCCACCTCGCTGCCGCGATCGACTCACCCGCTAGATGTACGACAGCGTAAACCCCTTCGAGAGCCTCGGGCGACAACGTTCCCGTACTCGGATCCCAGTACACCCACCCATCTCCCCCTCTCCTCGAACGAGAGATCCTCAGCACCCGATATCCTCCAGCCTCGATCAGTTGGCCGAGGGCAGTGCCGATGAGACCGGTGCTGCCTGTGATTGCCACGAGGCGATCTTTACCGGGCCCGTAGCGACGGAGCAAACCGAGATCGGATTTTAGACGGCGCGTCCGGAACTCGAAGAGACTTTGCAGGTGTTGATTCACGCGACGTTCTGAGAAAATCTGGCCTAGAGACCCCCGCGGAGGCGCCCAATCGACCACATCCACGAGAGCCGTTCGGCCCCGGCCGATGGACTCAAACCGGTGCTCGTGCTGCCAGTGACCGAAGGGACCTTTCACCTGTTCATCCACAAGGAGGCGGCCAGCCTCATATCCAGTGCGCTCGATTTCCCAGGTCAGCTCGATGGGACCCCTTCGAATCCCAAAGCACACCTTTCCCCTAACCCCCCCCGTCTGCGATCTAACCCGAATGGACTCCCAGGGTGGAACAAGACGCTGGAAGGCTCCGGGGCGCTCGTGCCACGCGAAAACTTCTTCAGGGGGCTGATCGAGTTCACAGCGATGGCGGAACACAGGCATCAATCCGCCCCTCGGTCGGAATTACGCTTCTTCGGCAGTGTATACGATGAGACTGGATTCATGCGGTTGGTCCAGAATAGACAGGTCCAGCAGCAGCCCACCATCCCTACCTTTCTCCTCTCCTATCCCGGAGCCGAAGACACAAGGGCATACTCGGCAGACTTTCGAAGGGCGGGAATTGCCTTGGCGGCCCCCCCCACTGCCCCGTAGACCGCTGAGCCCGCAACGAGTACGGTTGCCCCTTTTCGGACGACTTCGGGGGCGGTTTCGGGGTCGATCCCTCCGTCCACCTGGATCTCGACGTCTGCCAACCGACCAGCTTCTTCAACCAAAACCTTCGCTTGTTCGACCTTGTGGGGAGATGTAGAAATGAACGCCTGGCCACCGAACCCGGGGTTTACCGTCATGATCAGGATCAAGTCGACGTTGGTGATGACTTCGCGAAGCCTTTCGACCGGGGTCGCAGGATTCACCGCGACACCCACTTTCGCTCCGGCCTCGCGGACCTGGGCGATGACCCGATGAAGGTCAGGGCAGGTCTCCTCATGGACCGTGATCCGGTCTGCTCCGGCGTTTACGAAGGCTGACACCATCCGCTGAGGAGACTCAATCATGAGATGCACGTCTAGTGGGAGGGTCGTAGCCCGCCGCACGGCCTGGGTCACCCCCGGACCTATCGTGAGGTTGGGAACAAAGTGTCCGTCCATCACATCCACGTGGATCCAGTCGGCTCCCGCCTCCTCGGCACTGGCTACGTCACGTGCAAGATTTCCGAAGTCGGCAGAAAGGATGGACGGGGCAATCAAAATGTCACTCATCCCCTTATTCTCTCCCTCAGGGTCACGCCTTCGCCTGTGCCTACGAATACCCGATCAGCCATCTGGAGAAACAGCCCGGTTTCCACAACCCCGGCGCGTCGTTTAAGGGCAGCCTCAAGCTCTCGAGGGAAAGGAATTCCTGATTCAAATCTAAGATCAATCAGGTGGTTTCCATTGTCGGTAACAACCATTTCACCACCCTCCAACCGCCGAGGGGCAGGCTCGGATCCGAGCGAGCGAAAGAAGGAAAGTTGCGCCGGCCACCCAAACTGAGTCACCTCCACAGGCACCGGGACCTGCTCACCGAGTGAACCAACCTCTTTTCCCGAGTCGACGATAACCACGAACCGTTTAGCCGCCTGTACCACCATCTTTTCTCGGAGGAGTGCTCCTCCGAGACCTTTCACGAGATCCACCTCTGGGGACACCTCATCTGCTCCGTCCACCGCAATGTCGAGGAAGATCCCATCAAACAGATCAACTGTCGGGATCCCCAACTCCCTGCACCGCGCCTCGGTCTCTGAGGACGTCGGAACCCCACGTATATCTCGAATCTCCCCACTCTCCAGGGCCTCGGCTAGGCCCTTCAGGAAGTACTTGACGGTACTTCCAGTCCCCAACCCGATAGTCATACCCGCCTCTACTTCCCCAAGCGCAGCTAGGCCAGCCGCTCGCTTCTCCGCTTCGATGCCGCCCTTCCCCCCAGCCTCACTCAAGATGGAAAGTCCGCGAGGACTCTCTGCACCCGCTCGGTAATCGCCAACGCATCGTCTAGGGGCCGTTGCCACATGTTCCGCCCAAAGATGAGACCAGTCGCACCAGCCTCCATGGCGGTCCGGGCCTTCGTGAGAAGATCCTCGTCGGAGAGCTTGCTCCCACCACTCACGAGGACGAGACAGCGGCCCGCGGACTCGAAGACACGCCGTGCGCCCTCACCGTAATCCCAATCAAGCTCGGAATAGGCAGAGGGTTGATCGCCGTCCTTGGGCGAGTGCTTTGGCAGGTTGAGTTTGACCACGTCCGCTCCTAGCTCCAAAGCCACCCTGGCAGCGTAGTCCACAGCGTAGAGTGAATCACGGCCACCTTTTTCCTCGATGGCGGTCCCTCTCGGATAAGCCCACATGACGACGGGCATGTTGTAGCGGTCGCACTCCTCCCGGATGATCTGGAACTGCAGGAAGTCTTCATCCTGGCGCGGCGATCCCACGTACAGCGTATATCCGACAGCATCCGCTCCCAAAGCCACGGCATCTTCCACACTCCCGGTGAGAGTCGAGAGTGCATCCGCATCTGACGGGATGGTCGTCTTTCCATTGATCTTCAGAATTAGAGGGACCCGTCCCGCGTACTTGCCCATATACTTCCGAGCCAGCCCATAGTGGCACGCTAGCGCGTTGAAGCCCCCTTCTTCGGCCAATCGCCACTGGTAGTCGGGATCCTGCGATGGGCGGTTCGGAAAGAAATCGATCGGGCCGTGCTCTAGACCCTGATCGATAGGCAGCACCAGAAGGGTCCCATTTTGGAGCCCCCTTTCGTAGAGCAAACGATGGAGCCGGACTCTTTTCCCCAAGGAAAGATCAAGATCTGCGAGAGTAGCTCTGTCAGTCATTCTTCGCCTCCGCCTGCCAGAATTCTAGGTGTGTCCCCGATCGCACTCGGGTCCTGAGGAACCCAAAGAACCATACGCCGGAAATCTAGACCTGGCACACCTCTAGAACCAGTGGCCCAGCAACACATAAATCCTTTACCCCTCCTGTGAGATCTTGGGCCAATCCGACAGACGAATCTCGCACCGTGACCAATCTGGCAACGCCTTGACATCAACGGACAGCCGGGCCAAAATCGAACCTGTGATGCAAGACTATCGCTCCAGCCCCGTCCCCCAAAGGGTGTCTTTGTGCTTCGGCTACTTTACTTACGGCACCCGCCTATGGGCGGGGAGCCCTGAGGAGGTTCGAGCGTAGCCTTAGCGTAGTTCACCGAACGTAGCTCGCTGAATGACTTGGCTCCCGGATCTCCCCGGAAGCCGTTTTTTTTTCTGGTGATTGAGTGTCTCAATAGCTCTGGTGGCCGAGGGACTCGCTCAGCATGAGAGGAGGGAGAGAATGATCATCGTTACTCGCGCAGATATCACCGACGACGAGGTGGATCACATCCGAGAACAAGTAGAATCTCTAGGGCTCCGGACCCACGTCTCGAGAGGTGAGAACCGCACAATCATCGGCTGCATCGGGAACGAAGAACAACTGGAAAACCTTCCCCTTTTAGGCATGCCGGGGGTCAAGGCAGTACACCCGGTCATGCGCCCATATAAGCTGGCATCCCGCGAGTTCTCCGCCTCACGCACCCGGATTCCACTGGCTGGAGCGGATCTCGGAGACCAGTCCGTCGCAGTCATAGCCGGACCATGCTCTATCGAAGGAGACGATATGGCCCTCCAAACGGCCCAAGCCGTTCGGGACGCAGGAGCCAGCGCGTTCCGTGGGGGAGTATTCAAGCCGAGGACTTCGCCGTACTCCTTCCAAGGGATGGAGGCAGAGGCCCTGGAAATTCTGGCCCGAGCGAGAGCTGAAAGTGGGCTTCCGGTAGTCACTGAAGTCATGGACACTCGTCAGGTCGAAGCGGTCACTGGCCATGCGGACATCCTTCAGGTTGGTGCCCGGAACATGCAGAATTTCGCACTCCTAACCGAGGTTGGAAGGATCCACCGTCCGGTCCTTCTCAAGCGGGGTATGGCCGCTACGGTAAAGGACCTACTCCTCGCAGCCGAGTACATTATGAAACAGGGAAACATGAAGGTGATCCTCTGTGAAAGGGGCATCCGGACGTTCGAGACGTCGACCCGGAACACCTTCGATCTCAGTGCGATCCAGGTACTCAAGAGGGAGACCCACCTGCCCGTCATCACGGACCCCTCACACGACGCCGGAGGCATTCGGGATTTAGTGGCACCCCTGTCCTTTGCAGCGGTGGCAGCGGGAGCAGACGGGTTGATGGTGGAGGTGCACCCACAACCGGACGAGGCGCTCTCAGATGGGAATCAGTCTCTTGACTTTGCCCAGTTCCGAAGCTTTATGGCGGATCTCCGGCCATTCGTGGAGGCAGCAGGTCGAACCTTGAATGCCGGCGGTTAAAATGTCAGGAGCACCGCTATCGAAACGTTGTGATCCAACCAGTCAAGAGGAAGGAGAAGCTCCTCACCAGTCGGCCAGTACCCGTGAACAGCGGCATCCTTTTCAGGGGTGGGTCGTCATTCCACAGAAGCCAAACTATCGTCTTCAGTGTAAGCCGATTTCCCAGTAATGGAGACAGGGCCTGCGTGAAGTCCCCTGAAAGGAAAAGGACCGGAATGGTCTATCCCATCGGGGTCTCAGGGAGCACTCCCATTCTGGATCAATCGCCACTCTCCATGAGCTGCTCCCGGGCCTGGTCGATCTGCACCAAGACTGCCCGACGGCTTGTCCCCCCCGGAAGATCCCGTGCCTCGACGGACTTCTCCCAGTTGAAAACCTCCTCGATTCGCTCAGGGAAATCTGGACTAGCCTCGCGGAAGACGTCATCTGGGAGATCTGATAAGGGGAGGCCCCGTCGCTCTGCTTCTCGCACTAGCCGCCCGACGATCTTGTGACCCTGCCGGAATGGTACTCCGGCCAGGACGAGTGTATCGGCGAGGTCTGTTGCGAGAAGTTCTGCGTTCCTTGCACACCTGATCTCGTCTTCCCGGAACACCGTGCTTCGAACTGCACCCGCCAGAGCAGGAAGGGTGAGTGCAAGGGTATCCATCGTATCGAAAAGAAGGGTCTTTTCCTCTTGCAAATCGCGATTGTACCCCGTGGGAAGACCCTTCAAGAGAGTCAGCAACCCGGTCAGATTACCGTGCAGCCGCCCGGCCTTCGCACGAGCAAGTTCCGCAACGTCGGGATTCCTCTTCTGTGGCATGAGCGATGAGCCAGTGGCATACCCTTCTCCAATCTGGATAAATGAGAACTCCCTCGAAGAAAAGAGGACTAGGTCCTCGCCAAGCCGGGAAATGTGCATGCCCACGAGCGCACCCGCAAAAGCGAGTTCCACAGACCAATCCCGGTCGCTAACCGCATCTATCGAATTCTCAGAGAGCGCCCGGAACCCCAGTTCCTCTCTAAGAGCCTCTCTGTCCACTGGGAAGGGACAGCCAGCCAGCGCTCCTGACCCAAGTGGAAGCACGCTTGTGGCCTCCCGAACCCTCCGGACTCTGTCCCGATCCCTCAGGAACGGCCAGACATGAGAGAGAGCCCAATGTGCTGCGCGAACCGGCTGACCCTGCTGGAGATGCGTGTATCCGGGTAGGATGATATCAATTGACATATCTCCTAGTTCTATCAGCGCATACACCATCTCATCTAAGATCTTCTCTAGGCCCCGTGCGGCATTCATCCCCCAGAGCCTGAGGTCGGTCGCAACCTGGTCGTTTCGTGACCGTCCAGTATGCAGCTTCCCCGCGATTTCTCCGACCTCCTCGTACAGCATCCGTTCGACCAGAGAGTGCACATCTTCATCGGTTGCGCCCTCGGGTATCCCCTCAGCTAGACGCGCTTGTACTAGATTCAGGCCCTCCTGAAGTACCGCATGCTCGGCCTCAGCAAGGACTCCGGCACCCAAGAGACCCCGCGCCCAGGCGCGGCTCCCCTGAAGATCCTCCCTCCAAAGACGACAATCGGCTCCCAGGGATCGATTTAAGAGCTCCATCTCGGGAGACATTTCTTCCTTGAACCGTCCTCCCCACAGCCCCCCAATGGCACCGTCCTCAGTCAGCTTCCCCAAGTTACACCCCTTGCTACAGAGTCCCACAAGATGAGCCTTGCTGCATAATCATACATAAATTATGTATCTTATCAACACCTAAACCGTACCGACAAGCTATGGGAGAGCCTCCTCGAGGATCATAGCTGCACAGTTGATCTCAGCTTCGGTCACAGTAAGAGGAGGCAGGAGGCGGAGAACGTGGGCGCCAGATGGGACAATCAAAAGACCTCCTTCGCGTGCGCGTTCGATGACCGGGGCTACCGGCACCGACAGCTCCACCCCCCAGAAGAGACCCCGTCCCCGCAAATCTGAGACGAGACCGGGAGTCCTTTCAGCCAAGCGCTTCAGAAGACCCGCCAGGCGGTCGCCCTTGGAGCGAACCTGCTGAAGGAACGACGGATCTCCCACTACCCCTAGCACTGCTAGTGCAACCGTAGAGATGAGCGGACCGCCACCGAAGGTAGTTCCATGGTCACCCGGTGTGATCACGTCAGCCACCTGCTTCGACAGGATTATCGCCCCCATGGGAAGTCCGCCTCCAAGAGGCTTCGCGGTACAGATAAGGTCAGGTCGTATTCCGCTGGGCTCGTACGCAAAGAATGTCCCGGCCCTCCCAAGCCCACACTGTACCTCGTCAAGAATGAGCGCGATGTTCCGTTCGCGTGTCCACTTGCGAATCATTTGGAGGAACTCGGACGAGAGGGGCCTTACGCCGACTTCCCCCTGGATGGGCTCCACGATGATTGCCGCTGTGTGCTCGGCCGTCAGGGCGTGATCCACGTCCGAAAGCTCGGTGGGGTTCGCGAAATCTACACCCGGCATCAACGGACCGAATGGCGCCCTCTGCTCCGGCCTATCGGTCACCGCAAGACTTCCGAAGAGCCGCCCGTGAAACGATCCAGTGAGAGCGACAATTCGGTGCTTCTCCACTCCCCCTATGGACTTTGCCCACTTCCTGGCAAACTTCAGAGCCCCTTCGACCGACTCGCCACCCGAGTTGCAGAAGAAGACGTGATCCAGTCCCGATCGCTCTGTCAGGAACTGTGCCAGATTGGCGGACTGCCGGGTCCGAAACAGGTTCGAGACATGGACAAGGCCGCTTTCCAAGGCTTCCTCAATCGCGCATCGAACGATTGGACTCCCGTGACCAAGCGCGTTTACTCCAATGCCCGAGGTGAAATCAAGATAGCTCTGTCCGTCTTCGTCAATCAGCGCAGTGCCGTCACCTCGTACGAAAACGACCTCCGGTGGCTGGTAAACCCCAAGGAGAGGGTCTTGGGAGTCAGTCACCGATGAGCTTGGGTAGCGGCAGGGGAGAGTTCGGACCCGATGATCAGGGTGCCGGACCCACCGCTCAGGAGCCTCGCATCACCGATTCGCACCTCTATTCCGGCATGAGCTGCCTCAAGCGCCTGGTTCACTTTGACGAGCATCCCACCGGCAAGCTCTCCGCTCCTGATAAGCATATCGGCCCTCTCTCGGTCAAGGGTCTCCACAAGCTCACCGTTAGCGAGGACTCCCGGGACGTCCGAGAGTAGGAGGAGACGGTCAGCCCCCACTCCGAGTGTAATTGGAATTGCGGCTTCATCGGCATTCACGTTAAGGGGGTGGCCGGCCGGGCCCTGGGACACGGGGGAAATCACGGGAGTGAACCCTCTCTGCAGGAGGGTATGAATCACTTCGGGACTAACCCGGGTCACTCGTCCGACTTCTCCCAGGCGCTCCACATCTACGGGGTCGGCGAGAAGGAGCCCTCCATCTTCCCCTGAAATCCCAACGGAGGGACGTCCCGCCCTACCTAGGGACTCGACCACACGCTTGTTCACCCAGCCCGAGAGAACCATCACCGTCAGCTGCAGGGTGTCACCCCGGGTCACACGGAGACCGTCGACCCACTCCGCCTCGATTCCAGCTCGATTGAGCCAACGGGAGATCTCGTGTCCACCCCCATGCACGACGACCAGATCGCCGGACAACTTTGCTAACGCACGAAATGCATTCTCCCCAGCGCCACTCTCCAGCCAAGCCCCCCCGATTTTGACTACGGTCAACATCGAATCCCTTTGTCGATGTCCCACCCGTACATCAGATTCATGTTCTGAATCGCCTGACCGGCCGCTCCCTTGCCCAAGTTATCTAGGGTGACGACCACCGTCACGACCGAGGGCGAGACACCTTCCACATCGCACGCACCTAAAGCCAGCCGGTCCGTTCCAACTACCCGAGACAACCCCGGCAGCCCATCATCAAGGACTGCGATCGCGCTTGAGCCATTGTACGCCTCGCTCCAGACCTCTTTGAGCCGCTCAGCCCTCACTCCCTCCTGTACGGGAACGGTGATGGTTTCCAGGATGCCCCGAGACACGGGAAGAAGATGAGGCTGGAAGAGAAGCGACATGTCGGGGAGGAGCGCCCGCATCTCCCTCAGGTGTCGATGCTGGTTCCCTTCCCCATACGCGCGATAGTCGCCAGCCACCTCCGCGAAGAGAAGGTGGATCTTGGGTGTACGTCCCGCCCCGGTTACCCCTGAGGCCGCATTCACGACAGTTAGTCGGCTCTGGTCAACTATTCCGGCATCTGTCAGCGGAGTCAGAGCGCAGAGAACTCCGGTCGGGTAGCACCCCGGGTTCGCTACAAGGCGCGCATCCTTAATCAGCTCCCGGTTCCTCTCGGCGAGACCGTATACCGCCGAAGCCTCCCGACCCGATCCCGGCCGGTGATCCGCCGTAAGATCAACGATCTTGGGCCCTCCACTCAACCTAGGGACCCAGCGAGCCGCCTCTCCGTGGGGAAGGCAGAGGAAGAGGACATCCACTTCGTTCGCCTGAATTTCCTCCGGGTCTTCATAGCGAATGCCCGCAACCGGAGAGAGGTCTCCAGCCCTTGACCGGGATGAAGCGAAAGCCAGCTTGACGCCGTCGTGAAGGGCAAGAAGCCCCAGAATCTCGAGTCCCGTGTAGCCCGTGGCTCCGATCACCCCTGCGGAGATCTGCGACGAGCCTACAGCACCATCTTGGAGTCTATTTTCCATAGGCATATCTACAGCGCTGTGCCCGGCCACGTCAACCTTGCTTGTATGTTTATGCAGTGGTGTCAGCCACTCCTTTTCCCCGCGATCGCATGCAGCCTCGACTGGATCGCCAGAGCCTGCTTGGCATCACGCAGGATGAGAAGAACCGTATCGTCTCCCGCGATGGTGCCCAAGACCTCAGGCCATTCCTCCGAATCGACAGCCAGCCCAACCGCCTGCGCGCCGCCTGTCATCGTTCGCACGACCATCAGGTTGCCGGTGCTCTCCGCGGACACGAATAGCGTTGGAAGGAGAGATTCGAGGGGTGGGGTATGCTCTCCTCCTTCGGGAACCGAGTAGTGAGCGCCTCCGTCAGACCCCATGACCTTAGCCAGCCTGAGCTCAGTCATATCCCGAGACAGGGTCGCCTGTGTCACCTCAATCCCCCGCTCCTTTAGGAGCGCACGAAGCGCCTCCTGGCTGGTGATTCTGTGGGTCCGGATCAGATCCATAATCACCTCCTTCCGCTCTCTCTTGGCCACCTTCGACCTCCGCTCAGATTTAGTTGTGGCCATCCTGAAACGTCAGGAAAGGAGCAACCCATGCTCGAAGTCTCTCCGGCTCAACCCCGAGACTCCGGCCCACTTCCTTTCCCCCTTTCATTAAGATCACGGTCGGCAGGCTCGCCACCTGGTAACGCCGCAATAACTCAGGGGACCGGTCTACATCCAACAGGAAAATGAGAACTCTATTCTGTGCCCGGCAAGCAACCTCATCCAAATACGGCCGCAGCCATTTACAGGGCGCACACCAGTCCGCCGTGAACACCACCAGAACTGGCACCCCCGCCTGGATCACGTGGGAGTCGAAGTCCTTTTCTCCCAGCGTGCGTGGGCTAGCTGCACCAGCGCTATCCAATTCTGACGACATCTCAGCCCCGCCTCCATGACCGGATCCCCGATCGGCCATCGTGCCCCTCGAATCCATACCTCACACCTTAATCCTTGGCCATGCGATGAAACTCGAGCTTTCCTTCGCGCTCTTCGGTTGTAGCTCGCACCCACTCGCTCCGAAAGAGGAGAAGCGGTCGAGCAGCTCGGTCTCTTACGAGGGCACAGTCGTATCCACCGGCCACTTTCAGAATCTCCTCTTCTGGCCCGGTAACCCACCGCGCATCACGATACGGCATGGGTTCGAGTGTAGCGGTAACACCGTACTCGTGCTCAAGCCGATGGAGAAGCACCTCGAACTGCAGTGGCCCGACCACCCCTACAATCGGAGCGGGCCCAGCAGCCCCATCGCTGACAAAGACCTGTACCGCGCCCTCTTCCGATAGCTCTACAAGTCCCTTGTCCAAGTGCTTGCGACGCAGCGGATCAGGGACTTGAACCCGCGCAAAATGCTCCGGGGAGAATGAGGGGATTGGGTCGAACTCCACTCCGACAGCATCCGTCAGGGTATCACCAATTCTTAGATTACCACGGTCAAGCACCCCCACCACATCTCCCGGCCACG
Source organism: Gemmatimonadales bacterium UBA6960 (assembly GCA_963579625.1). Lineage (GTDB taxonomy): Bacteria > Gemmatimonadota > Gemmatimonadetes > Longimicrobiales > Gaopeijiaceae > JAAXGI01. Next base: position 38,199 of record CAUZHN010000008.1, on the reverse strand, counting down.
CGGTCTCGACCGCTTCCCGTTCCTGTCCGAAGAACTGTTGTGGGCGAGCGAGGCGAATCGACCTTCCAGTCCGGGTGTTGGTAACTCTCACACCAGCCTTGAAACGGCCGGAACACACCCTGATGAAGGCGACTCGGTCACGATGCTTCGGATCCATGTTCGCTTGAATCTTGAATACGAATCCGCTGAACTCTTCCCTCGCCGGAGACACATTCCCTCGGCGGGTCACCCTCGGACCCGGAGGAGGAGCGTACCGTAGGAACCACTTGAGGAAGGGCTCCACACCGAAGTTTATCAACGCGCTGCCGAAGAAGACTGGGGAGAGTGTTCCGCGACGGAACCCCTCTTCGTCGAATGGAGAGCCGGCGGCGTCAAGAAGTGCGATCTCCTCGGCTAGCGTGTCTCTGGCGTCAGCCCCAAGAAGCTCTTTCACCCGGGGATCGTCCATTCCCCTCACCTCCTCGGGAGGCCTAGTCTGTCCATGGTCAGCCCCCTTCTCGAAGAGATGAAGCATGCGGGACTTCCGGTCATAAACCCCCAGGAAACTGCTGCCGTCAGTCACGGGCCAGGTCACGGCTGTATACTGAATCCCCAGATCAGCCTCAATGTCATCCATGAACTGCAGCGGAGGCACTCCCAGCCGGTCGCACTTGTTCACGAAGGTGAAGATGGGAATCCGCCTCAAGCGACACACTTCGAACAGCTTTCGAGTCTGTTCCTCCACTCCCTTTCGATTGTCTAGGAGCATTACCGCCGAGTCGGCGGCAATCAGGGTCCGATACGTATCCTCGGAGAAGTCCTGGTGGCCGGGGGTATCCAAGAGGTTGATGTGGAAGCCCTGGTACCCGAACTGGAGAACGCTGGATGTGACAGAGATTCCTCGTTCGCGTTCCATCTCCATCCAGTCAGAAGTCGCGTGGCGTGCTGCTCTCCTGGCCTTTACGGACCCCGCAAGGTGGATGGCGCCACCGTAGAGGAGAAGCTTCTCGGTGAGCGTTGTCTTTCCAGCATCCGGGTGGCTGATGATCGCAAAGGTCCGACGGCCTTGCACCTCGCGCTCTAAGTCGGACTCTTTCACTGGACCCGCTCCATCTGACATCTCCGTCTCTCCTGCAGCCGACCTTCAAGTACAGTCCCGACCGCTTCTAGGTGTACGGCGAGGGATAGTTTAACCAAATTCGGACATCCATTCATTCCTCACCTCAGGGGTACCCCAGGGCTTTTCTTGTCTCACCAGCTTTTCTACGCCGCAGTTCTTCTCGTCCTATTGAACCTATCGCTCCATGGCACTGTTCTGAGAGCTCAGGAACCATCGGGTTCGGGTGAGGAAAGCTGGAACAGTCTTGAGGTACGCGAGCTGATTGCACGTGCTCGCGCGGCCAGAGAGACCCTCGCAGCATCGGGGGATCTCCAGACTTACGAGGCCCGTACTGAGGGCCACGTATACTTCTTTATCGACCCAGAGCGGGGTGAGCGTTACCTGATCAGGATAGACCAGGTAGCAGCGGAACTCCGGTGGGAAGCGCCAGACCGTCTTCGACAACGCATTGTCGGAGAGCGGAGCGAGACCCGACTTCCTGTCAGGAATTTCGACTACTACCTCGACCGGCTTACGCTTGTCCCCCATGGGTTCGAGGACGAAATCCGGATCGGGTCCGGGCTCGATGTCTCCGGAGTCCTCCATCCACTGGCTCAGGCCCTGCCGGAAGGCCCCGAGGCCGAAATCTACGATTTCAGGCTGGGAGAATCTCTGTCCCTCCTCGTCGCAGGAAGGGTCGAGCCTGTCCGTATCCAGGAGATCGTGGTAAGGCCACGTGACCCCAGCCGCCCTGGAATCCTCGGGACGATCCATCTGGATCAAGCTTCGGCCAGCATCGTGCGCATGGCTTTCACTTTCACTACTGCATCCTACGTCGACCCTCGGAACGACCGCATCTCAGTCGAGCTGGACTACGGACTCTGGGACGGACGTTATTGGCTGCCAAACGTCCAGAAAATCGAAGTCAGGCGCGAAATTCCCTCCCTCGATCTGGGAATCGGGACGGTCATACGGACCGTTCTCCAGGTGCACGACTATTTGCTAGATGCTCCCTTTTCCGAAAGCCTTCCAGCCATTCCAAGAGTGACTTTCGTCCCTCTGGAGGTGCGGCGGTCCTATTCTTTCTCTAAAGGTCTTTATGCGGATATGGCGGAGGACGGCCTGGGAGAACTAGTGGTGGACGCAGACCCGCGAGAGCTGCAATCACGCGCCATGGAACTGCTCGGTACTGTCCCACCCTCGGGGCTGTCCCCTGTCAGATTGCACTTTCCGGGATTCTCATCTGCGCTCCGCTACGGCCGTGCCGAAGGGCTCCGGATAGGGATCGGGGGATCGGTCCAGCCGCAACCCGGGCTCCGGGTCAGGGGAAATGCCGGATACGCGATATCTAACGCTAGAGTCCAGGCAGACCTAACCCTAAAAGATCGTCTCTCGCCGAAATGGACTCTCGGATTGCGGATCCGAGCCAGGGACCTCGACGACTTAGGCCTCTCTGCTGGAAGTGCTCCACTGATCTCGTCGCTAGGGGCAGTAGTGCGGGGCGAGGACTACCTGGACCCGTTCTGGGTCACCGGCGGTGGGGTGTCTCTCGAGCACCAGACCGATGAAGCCTCTCAAGTTTCGTTTGCGATGAGCATCGAGAGCCACTCTAGCGCCTCACTCGAATTGGACTCCTCTCCCCTCAAGGGATCCCAGGTCTTCCGTCCGATTAGGGAGGTGTCAAGCACGGAATTCGTCAGGTTTGACATGAGGCTAGGACGATCGATCTCCTGGCCCATTGGTCGTCTGGGTTGGGGAGAGATCGACGCGATGTTCCTCTATGGGCAAAAGGGAGATGGGCTTGGCATTTCCGCCTCGTTGGATCAGCTCTGGGGGCCGGACGCCCCTACCAGGGAGCTTCGCCTCAGGGCCAAGGGGTGGACCTGGTTGGGAGATCCACTTCCGCAGGGGCATCGCCTGCTGGGCGGTCGTGGGACGGTTCCCGGCTTCGCCTACCGCGAGTTCGTCGGAGAGAGCTCCATTGCGGCATCGCTGACGGGATCTATGGACGTATGGGGACCCCTGGTACGCCTGAGAAGCGGCATCCACGCGGGCTGGTCCGATGGGGGAAACCCCCAGATAGCCGAGCGCTGGAACGCCAAGGGAACCAACGGAATTCGGACCTCTGTATCGATCGGAGTGGGGTTGGGATGGGATCTCCTCCACCTCGACCTCGCGAGGGGGTTCGGTGGTGGAGAGTGGCAGCTTCTTCTTTCATTGGATCGGCGCTGGTGGAACCACCTCTAGAAGGTTGTTGAAGAAGTACAGCGGGTCCCACGCAAGGGTCTGGCGAGGTTAAGAAGAAAGAATGACGATTACGATGCCAAGCACCGGAGAGGCGTTCTAACGCTATATCAGCCCTCTATCCCCTTTCACCCTTTGGATTAATTAGGAGTAGCATAGTGCATCCATTCAAAATTGCTGGGCTATTCCTCGGCGCGGTAGCACTTCTCTTCGGTGGTCTCATGATTGTTGGACTTCTTCTGCCGGGAGAGTGGGAAGCCGAGCGCAACATCAAGATCGGAGCTCCCCCTGAAGAAGTGTTTCCATTCCTAAACAGTGCGGCCAGATGGGAGGAGTGGACTCCAGCGCCGGAGTCAGGCGTCGAACTCTTTGGGCCCGCTGAGGGACCGGGTTCGGGTCGTCGATGGGACGATCCCGGCTACGGTCAGGGAGAGTTCGTAATCGCAGCCAGTGAGTTGCCAAGGGAAATCATCTACGAGGTGAAAGTAGAGGACGGCTCCATCCTGATCCGGGGCTGGATAGAATTGCTGGGGGCTACCGGCGGAACCCAGATCTACTGGAGGGAGGAGGGGGATTTCGGGTGGAACCCTCTTCTTGGCTACCTGGCAGGCCGGATGAACGAACTCCAGGGAGCCCAGATTGACGCATCGCTGGCCTCCCTCAAGGATCTGATCGAGTCACTCGTCAGGTCGCCATCCGGCTAAGCTCGAGCAGGTCGGCGTTGGTCTTCATTTTTCGCATGACGTTCAGAAGTCCGTTCATAGCGTCGACAGGCCCCTGATCCGCGAACTGTCGCCGCAGCGCCCGAGAGATGGCAAGCGCTTCGGGGCTCAGGAGGAGTTCCTCACGGCGGGTGGCAGATCCCACTATATCGATAGCGGGGAAGATCCGCTTGTCAGCGAGTTCTCGGCTAAGGATGAGCTCACTGTTTCCTGTGCCCTTGAATTCCTCGAAAATCACCTGATCCATCCGAGAGCCCGTATCGACCAGCGCGGTCGCAACGATCGTCAGAGACCCTCCGCTTTTCGGATCTACCTTCCTCGCACTTCCCAAAAACCGCTTGGGCTTCTCCAAGGCGGTCGCGTCGAGTCCCCCCGTGAGCGTGCGGCCACTTCCCTCCTCGACAGTGTTGTAGGCTCTGGCGAGTCGAGTGATCGAATCCAGGATCAGCACCACGTCCTCTCCCATCTCCACCCTTCGGCGAGCGCGCTCGAGAGTGACCTCCGCTAAAGCCGTGTGTCGATCCGCCGGAAAATCAAATGACGAGGCCATCACCTCACCGAACCCACATGACTCCATCTCAGTGATTTCCTCAGGTCGCTCGTCAATTAACAGGATGAAGAGAGTGCATTCCGGGTTGTTACGCACTACTCCTTCGGCAACCCGCTGGAGAACCGTCGTCTTCCCGGCCTTGGCCGGCGCGACGATCATCGCGCGCTGTCCCTTCCCTACAGGACAGAATAGATCGACGACCCGGTTGGTGTAGTCCCGTTCTCCTCGGTACCGGATATCGCACTCGAGGAGGAGCTGTTCATCGGGGTGGAGCGCACCGAGACGATCGAACTTGGGACGGTCACGCACTTCGTTCGGGGGACGCCCGTTCACGAGTTCCAGGTGGGAGAGTGGAGGGGCCTTCCCATTCTTGGGGCGCCCTCCGACGCTCCCGTACAACTCGTCGCCGGTCCTGAGTCTAAACCGGGACACGACTTTGCCGCTAACATAGACGTCGTCTTTGCTCGGGATGTAGCCCGCCGTTTTGCGACGTATAAATCCAGAGCCTCCGGGGAGGACTTTCAGCACACCCAACCACTGGTTATTGGTCACGTTACCACAATCGAGAGGGTGATACGGGAAAAGCCAAAGACAAAGAACTTTGCCCCCACCGGAACCCGCGGGGGGACCGAGGGTTCAGGGAATTACTACGATTCTACACCCTACATCGGATGTCTCCGCAGGACAAGGGAGGCGAGAAGTTTTCGTTTGGAGGAACCTATGACGCCTGAGTTGCCGTTGGGCCCCTCGAGCCCCTCAAAGCAAGCGGTTGGCGAACCGCCCCCTAGCACCGAAAACGACGACAGTTGGGCTGGCTGGCTCGGTCCCCTCTTTCTTGTTCTGGCACCATTTACTTTCTTCGCGGCGCTCTTAGCTCTTGATGGGTTTCTACGTTGAAACCACACCGACACTGGCCCGTAGCCGTCCTCTTTAAATGGACATTTCTGTTTCGATCTGGCACGATTCAGAGCGTGCGATTGGCGTTCCATTCGTTGGGGATACTGACGCGGACTCAGTCTAGAAGTCCTCTACCCCCAGACCTTTTCAGGAAGCTTAAGGGCTTGTCCGGGCGACAACTGTCACCCGGCACAATCCATCGAATTTACCACATGCAATCTAGAGTCTTTTCCGGCAGAAGTGGTCCGATGTGCGCGAAACGCCTCCCTTCCTCAGAGCCATCTTCTTCTTTTTCTGCACCGCTGCCATCCAGACCGACTGTGAGGCCGGTACTAGTTGGTGTTCAGCTGCTGCTCACTCTTCTTCTCACGGCGGCCCACCTTGAAGGGCAGCGGGTGGGTGTAGGCTTCGACGTCAGCACACCTCGCACGACCTCCCAGACCCATTCGTCCGTCTGGTTCGGGGTAACACAGGGGCTTCACGGGTTTTGGTTTTCTTCCGGCATGAGTGGGGGGCTGGTGAATCACCGATACGGGATGAGGGGCGCCCACCGCGATTGGCAACGAAATAGGGATTCCTACCACCACTACGGGTATGGGTATCGGGGGAGCAGCTGCTGGGACTTGCTCTGGAATCCCCGGTCTTCCGATTGGCGCCGGTGTCCTACAGGTTGGGCGGCAGCCTCTTGGTTGCCATATCCTTCAGCAGCCTGGGCATGGTACCCAAGCTATCCGTCCTACCACACCTCCCACCGGTCCCTGGGGCTTCACGGATGGTCGGTAGGGGTCCATCTCTCGTTAGGCACCTATTGGGGAACCGACCCCTACGCCTGGCACCCCTTCGATCCATGGTCGTACGGGTGGAACCGCTACCCCTGGCACAGCCCCCGCCTGGACTCACGTACAATCTACGTTGACACTCGGCCACGCTGGGTGGTCAGTTTGACTCCACACGCAGTGCGAGCGGGACTATCTCCACGAGTCGGGAGCGGGAGCTGGGTGTCTCAGCCCCACAAGGAAAATCCCCGGCCCTCTGTGACTCGGGTCAGAACGCCGACAGAGAGGATGAGCTCTCAGAGTAAGCCAGTAACACGATCGGCGGTTTTCCGACAGGCGACCAGCCGAGCTGAACCTCGATCCCCGGTCGCCGCGGTTAGGCCTGTAGGGAGGGGGGCGGTAGCCCGGACGGAACTCGAGCGAGCAGCCTCCAAGACTCCGACTCCCGAGATACACACCGACCGGGCTATCGCCCGCCACCGAGAGCCCCTTGCAACGGGAACAAGCCGGCCCATCGTGATCAGAAGTTTGGGCTCCCGTACCCAATCCTCTTCTGCCAGGAGCCATGGGAGCGGAACTCGCCGGCCGACGGGTCAGGCAACCACCCGTCCTAGCGGCCAGGACCGGACCGCCCGGTCGGCAAACCCGCGGCCCACGGGACAACTCCGAGCTCCAACACGGGCTACTGCTCAGAGTACGACGCGGTCACGATCTGGGACAATTCAGTCCGCACCGCGGGCAAGGCCTTCCCCCTCCTCGGGGACCCGTTCACCGCCACAGAAAACGAATCTCTCTAGACCGTCCTCCGCTGGATCTAATGGCGGAGCAAACCCAAGACCAGGTGATTGAGTTGCTCTTGAAGTACTCTCAGGACCACGTGATCCTGAATCGAGACATCCTGATTCTGACAAAAGCCATCTGAGGCACTCCAGGAATCGCCAGGGGCGACTGGGGTCACTCAGCCGGCTTCTTGGTGGTGAGCGGGAGGACCGAGGAGCCTAGCACCATCGCTGCAATGATGTAGAAGGGGATGGTAAACCCTCCGGTCGCATCGGCAATCGCCGCGATGACTAACGGACCCACAACTCCACCGATACTCCAGCCCACGATCATCGCCCCGTAGATACCACCGGCGTTGTCAGGACCGAAGAAGTCCGCGGCGGTGGCCGGCATCGTGCCGAAGCCGCCTCCATAACACAGATAAACCAGCGAGCCTAGCACAACGAAGAGCGTGACGGACATCGCGCCTGGCAGCAGGGCGAAGCACAAGACTTGGACAGCGAAGATGGCCAAGAACACGCGCATTCTCCCAATGAAGTCGCTGGTCCACCCCCATACGACACGCCCTGCGCCATTGAAGACAGCGAAGACACCAACGAGGCTCGCGGCGCTCGCCGCACTCATGCCGGTGATCTCCACTGCAGCCGGTGCGGCCTGAGATATGAGTGCGATTCCAGCTGTAACGTTCAAGGCAAGGATCGCGGTCAGCCGATACCACTGAGGAGTCCGGAGTGCCTCTCCGAGCTTAAAGGAGTGGACTGTGCCCGCAACCCGCGCTCTCGATCCATCGAAACCAGGTACCCGATAGCCTGCTGACGGGTTACGGAAGAACGCCCCACCCAGAATAGTGGCCACTAAATAGGCGAGACCCAGTGGCAGAAAGACCTGAGAAACGTCATCGGCTACCATGAGCCGATTGGCCACAGGCGCCGTAATCAGCGCACCCGCCCCGAAGCCTGCCACAGCGATACCAGTGATGAGCCCGCGCTTGTCAGGAAACCACTTGACCAGCATAGCGATCGGAACAATATAGCCGACACCAAGCCCGAGCCCCGCAACTACCCCGTAGGTAAGCACGAGAAGCCAGAGTTGGTCTGGCGTGCTCACGAGAGAGGCCAGCATCACCCCTACCGAGTAAATGATCCCGCCAGCCAATACTACGGGGCGTGGGCCGATACGGTCCTGGATGCGCCCGCCCACAAGGGTGCCAATGAAGAGCACTCCGACCGTGACGATGAAAGGGAGCGCAGTTTGCGTCCGTGACCAGCCCATCTGGCTAATGAGCGGGTTGACGAACACGCTCCAAGCATACACCGCCCCCAGTGCAAGCTGCACTAATACTGCGGCACCAGCCAGCAGCCAGCGGCCTTTGGTGGGGTCGTTCTGTTCGGCAGCCACGTCGCGATTCTCCCAGATAGAAATATTGCCGTCCTCTCACCCACTCACGGTAGTGAACGCCCAATTTTTTCCAGCGTAACAGCCGCGTTGTAGTCAGGAATCCCCGCCTGCGGTGATCGTACCTTGCGATCAATGAGTACCTGACCTTCGGGCCAGTGCACCTGAAGGGTCCGCGGCTTGACCCGTGCAATTGTGGCACGACCGTACATTTCACCCACCTCGTTGCGTAGCAAAACCGCGTCCCCTTCACCGATCTCTAGCCCGTCAGCATCCTGACGACTGATGAAGACCGCTTCACGTTCGGCGCCAGTCAGTGGATCCGTCGCTCCATAGACGATGGTGTTGAACTGCTTACCGCGGCGAGTCGCCACTATGAAGTGTCCCTCTGGTAACTTGACCTCTGGCAACTCCACCACGGAGAAGCGAGCCCTCCCATCTGGCGTGGGGAACTTCCATCCCGCACACAGGTGAGGCCCACCATATTGGAACTGGTCACCAAACTTACTGAGGTGTTGGATCCCATCGTAGAATGGGATCGCCTCTGCGATCTCTCTACGAATGGCTGCAGTGTCGTTGAAGTGAACTTTTGCGGCCCGGTCCGGGACGACCATCTTCGCGAGATCGCAAAAGACCTCCCACTCTGGTCGGGCTTCGTAAATGCGCGGACCCGGAACCTCAGGACTGAAAATCACGCGGCGCTCGGTCGTGGTCTCCGTGACTCCCCCCGGCATCTCATACCTGGTGGCCGCCGGCAAAAGGACAACCGTGTGAGCCGGGTCCACCAGCATCTGGCTGGATAGGACGATGTCCAGATGGACTCGAAGAGGAATACGCGCAAGCGCCTGCTCACAGTAATCCGGCTCAGGCAAGACCCGGAGGAAGTTTCCTCCGGAGCTAAACAGCACGTCCAGGCGCCTATCATATCCGATGTCTATCATCTCCGGGGCCGTCAGGCCCGGTGTGGCCGAGACTTCGAACCCCCACAACTCGGTGAAACGCTTCGAGTTTTCTTCTGTAACCGGCAGGCCACCTGGAAGGACCGTGGAGTAGGCGCCCATCTCGGCCCCACCTTGCACACCGGAGTGGCCACGAATTGGCATCACGCCACATTTGTCACGACCTACGAACCCCTTGGTCAGGGCCAGATTCACTATCGCGCGGACGTTATCCTCGCCGAACTTGTGCTGGGTGATGCCCATGCTCCAGACAAGGACCGCAGTCCCGGCCTCCCCAAGCATCCGAGCGAATTCCTCCATTTCAATCCGAGATACTCCAGCCAACGCCTCGAGCTCTTCCCATGATTGTGCGACTAGAGCAACGGCAACCTCATCGAACCCGGAAACGTGCCGGTCGATGAAGTCTTGGTCGAGCCAGCCTCGTAGGATCATCGCTTTCAAAGTTCCGTTCAGGAAGCCGATATCGCCGCCCACATTTATCAGGAAGAACCGGTCGGCGATCTTGGTGCCGAACAAGGCACTCTCTAGATTGGACGGCACCCAATAGCGGTCCATGCCGGGCTCGCGGTAGCTGTTGATCACCACCACCTTGGTACCGGCCTTCTTCGCTTTGTAGAGGTACTTCATCGAGACCGGCTGGTTGTTCGCCACATTCGAGCCGATAAAGACGACAAGGTCGCTCCCGATCCAGTCACTGTAGGAACAGGTTGTCGCTGCAACCCCAAGCGAGCCCTTGAGCCCGAAGGTGCTCGGCGAGTGGCATACGCGGGCGGCGTTGTCAATAGAGTTGGTTCCCATCGCCCTCACCGCCTTCTGGGCGGCGAAATAGGTCTCGTTCGGCTGCCCTCGGCTGGTGAGGTAGAACCCGAGCCGATCTGGCGAGGTGGCCCGGATCCCGCTGCTGATCACTTCGAGGGCCCGATCCCAGGTCACCCTTGTGAATCCTGCCTCTCCCTTACGCCGAATCATGGGGTAGGGTAGTCGCCCAAGGTCACGAAGCTCGGAGCCACCCATGCGTCTCAGCCGTGCGACATCCGTGAGCACAGCAGGATCCAGCGCCGGCATCGTGTTCAGACGTAGCAGTCGTAATCGGATGTTACATAGATGGATCTCATCTAGGGTCCAGTCGTGCAGACCCATCGTCCCTAGCGAGCAGCCGTCACATGTTCCCTGCGTAAGAATTCGCCAGGCATACGCGAGCTGGTCGCGATTCTCACCTATAGCTCTCGTAATCTCTAGGTAGTTGTTGGGGCGCTGCTCCCCTATACCGAACGGTTTCCAGCTCGCCCAGTTGGCCGGATCTAAAAGTTTGCGGCCGCTCCCCTTGGTCATTCCACCCCCCGATAAATGATGTCGCCTCCTCCTCACCCGGCCATAATAGTCGGTCAGATGCACGACCGCCCCTTTTTCCGAGAAGGACACTGCGATCGCTTCACTTCCAGACCTCGGAAAATTTCGGTCGGGCCTTCAAATAACCCTCACCTGGCTGAGCTCCCCTCAGCGGACCTAGATTTCCCCTCGGCTCTTGTGCAGAATTGCTTGCATGATGGATCACGCCTCCTCACGGATGCGGATCCTCAGAATGGAGGGAAGATGATCGCTCCCGGTCCACGCACGGTGCGCGCTTGGATTTCTCGATTCCGGAAGGGAACGAGTATCCGAAGGAAGGATCTGGTGACGGTGGAGGAGCCCCTGGAGGTGCGGGTCAAGTGGTCGGAAATGGGCGAATGGACCACTCGTAGCGTGGCGGTCACAATGCGGACCCCCGGTGATGACTTCGAGTTGGCCGCCGGATTCTTGTTCTCAGAAGACCTCGTGACTGTCAGCGATCATGTACAGGAGATCGCGTACTGCGGAGATGACGGTCCCACCGAGTTCAATGTAGTCACCGTGCGCCTGAAGGAGGGCGTCACCTTTGATCAGGGGCTCATTAACCGAAACTTCTATATGACCTCCAGTTGCGGTGTGTGTGGGAAAGGGTCGTTGGAAGCGATCGAGATTCGAGGAGCATGCCCCTTCCCCGAGGTGGATCCGAACGAAAGTGACACGGGGGATGTGCGGGTGGACTCGAGTGTGCTCGCTTCCCTTCCGGATCGTCTCCGAGAAAGTCAACCCGTGTTCCACCGGACCGGAGGGCTACACGCCGCTGGGCTCTTCGAGGCAGACGGATCGTTGAAGCTCCTGCGGGAGGACGTGGGGCGGCACAACGCCGTGGACAAGGTGATAGGGAAAGCCTTCCTCGACGGGAATCTTCCCCTCGGCGGACAAATTCTTATGGTCAGCGGTCGGACCTCCTTCGAGATCATACAGAAGGCGTTGGCAGCAGGTGTGACCGTCGTGGCTTCAGTGGGTGCTCCCTCCAGCCTCGCAGTGGAAGTGGCCAGACGATTCCGAATGACCTTGGCTGGATTCGTCCGTGGGGGAGGCTTCAATCTCTACTCCGAGCCAGGCCGGGTCTCAGCTGCGTAGGACTGAGAACGTATTGTAACGCGAACTTTCATCGCCGAAGTCAAAGGGAGATAGTCACCCATTATGACTCGTCCCAACACTCACCGACTATCGCTGTGCGGAGCTGTAGGTCTCGCATTCCTCCTGTCCTCCTGTCAGGAAGAGGTCAAAGGCACCGCTGCCATCGTACAAGAGTCGATCGAGCACTACGGAGGTGACGTTTTTGATCGGATCCACATTTCTTGGGGGTTCCGTGAAATTCCCTTTGAGGTCACCCGGGATAACGGAGTCTTCCGCTATCAACGCACGATAGAAGATTCGCTGGGACAGACCATTGTGGAGGTGATGGAAAACGAAGGCTCGTGGATCGAGGTCAATGGAGAGCGCCAGGACCTGGATTCCCAAAGTCGCGCCCAGCTCGAGACGGCAGTGAATTCCGTTGTTTACTTCGGATTCCTTCCCTTCCGCCTGGATGATCCAGTCGTTCAGCTCACAGACCTCGGGACAGTGGAAGTAGACGGCGAACTGTATCAGAAGGTGGAGGTGACCTTCCCACAGGAAGGAGGTGGGCGTGACTGGGAGGATCGCTTCATATATTGGTTTCACGAAGGTGACCGAAGCCTCGACTACCTGGCCTACCGGGAAGCGACCGAGGTGGGAACCACCCGATTCCGTAGAGCCGTCAACCGGAGGGTGGTAGGAGGCCTTATGGTTCAGGACTACGAGAACTACACGGGTGACCCAGACGTGGGAGACGTGGCGGACTATGACCGCCTCTTCGAGGCGGGAGTCCTCAGACTCGTGTCCATGGTCGAGTTTGACGATTTAGAGGTGAGTGGGATTGGAGAAGCGGAGGAAGAGCCATAGGCTTGGAGAGCCATCTGCCAAATGGACCCATATTCTTGTTATTGTGCCACGATATTATCGTGGGTTACTTCGGCAGGTGGATTGGAATCCGTCGAGCCCACCCAGAAGGGTGGTTGATCACGTAAGCACAACATCAGGAAGGTATGATGACAGAGGACAAGTCGGAGCGATCTCAGCATCAACCAGCCCTCTTTGGGCTACTGCTCGCCCTTATCGTAGTGCTCACCCTTCCCTCGGCAAGCATGGCACAGGGGCCGGGGACTGAGGGAGGTCAGTGGACATACCTGGGTGGAGACGCGTGGCACACACGTTATCAACCCGCGGACCAGATCAATGCATCGAATTTCGAGGACTTGGAAATCGCCTGGCGGTTCAATGCCATGAGTTTCGGGCCGGCCACGTCCCGTGCAACCGGAAGCCTCGTTGATGGAAAGCTCATCACCGTTACCGGAGAGCGCCGCAGCGTGATTGCGCTCGATGCGGGAACAGGCGAACTGGAGTGGAGCTATACCGAGCCCAAGACCGCACGGTGGGAGTACTCGATGAGGGCGGGATACGGGAAGGGCGTAGCAATGGGCGAGGTGGATGGCCGAAATATCGTCTTTATCTCCACTCCCGCGTTCTTCCTTCATGCCATCGATGCCGAGACTGGGGAGCACCTCGAGAACTGGGGCGAATCGGTCCCCATCAGTGGATTCCCTTCGTCGGGGACGGTGGACCTCTTGGCAGATCTGATCGAAGATTGGGATCCTTGGCGGGAGTTGAACCTGGAGTTCGACCCCTATCAGGGGATTCCGCTTGAGATCGGGTATATCACCAGCTCCTCTCCGCCGATCGTGGTGAATGACGTGGTTGTGGTTGGGAACTCCGCCGAACAGGGCTACCACCAGACGCGGATTGAGATGATCCCTGGAGACATCCTCGCGTACGATGCGCGAACGGGGGAGTTCAAGTGGAAGTTCAACGTGATCCCACGCCCAGGTGAGTTCGGGCATGAAACCTGGGAAAACGATGCATGGGAGTGGACTGGTGACGTGTCCTCCTGGGCGCCTATGTCGGCCGATCCGGAGCTAGGCCTGGTTTACATTCCTACGAATGGGGCTACTCAGGATTTCTATGGAGGATTCCGGCCCGGCGACAACCTCTTCAGCACGAGTCTGATCGCTCTGGATGTGCAGACCGGTGAGCGGCGATGGCATTTCCAGATGGTTCATCATGACATTTGGAACTACGATACGCCGGTGCACCCCGTTCTGATGGACGTGACAGTCGACGATCGGGAGATCAAGGGGCTGTTCCAGGCAACAAAGCAGAACTTTCTATATGCCCTGAACCGGGAGACCGGAGACCCAATCTGGCCGATTGAGGAGCGCCCGGTACCCCAGTCTCGCGTCCCAGGCGAGAAGTTGTCCCCAACACAGCCATTCCCGACTAGGCCGCTTGCGTACGATACACAAGGCCGGTCAGAGGACGACCTGATCGACTACACGCGGGAGTTGCATGAACGAGCCCGTCAGGTCGCGTTGGCAGGCAACCACTTCGCGCCTCTCTTTGACCCCCCAACGCACGTGGGAAATCAGGAAGGAGAGGGTCCGGCCCGTCTCTGCGGCGGTGGTGGTGGTGGCTCGAATACCACAGGCCCGCCCGCCGCCGATCCGGTCGCAGGTGTCATCTTTGTGTCGTCAACAAGTAATTGCAGTTACGAGATGCTCATGGCTGGATCGGAATCCTCGATGGACGGCCCACATCAGACCGGGACGACCCTCACTCGTTGGGTTCGGGGCGCCGAAGGGTCCGGGCGGGAGCCTGAGGACATCGATGGCCTCTCCATCTGGAAAGGTCCGGTTGGCCGTATTACCGCAATCGACACAAACACGGGCGAGCATCTGTGGGTGACTCCGAACGGGCATTCTCCGCGGGACGAGCAAGATGCGATGGAGAATCATCCGCTCCTACAGGGAGTCCCGGGTGTAGAGTTCAACCGGGGGTGGGCCAGTACCGCACCCATGGTCGCCACATCCACGTTACTGATGTATGGTGGGCGTGACGCCGATGAGAACTGGAAGCTGTTCAGCATCGAAAAGGCAACCGGAAGGCAGGTCGGAGCCATCGACATTCCGGGCAGGACCTCGTACGGAATGTCCAGCTGGGTGTATGAGGGCAAGCAGTACGTCATTATCCAACTTCAGGATGGATTGGCCGCGTACGCGCTCCCGTAACACGTTCTTAGTGACGCAAGCGAAAGCCTCTGGGGACTCTTCCTCCGGGGTTTGTGTCTCTTAGTTCAGAGTTCGTCCAACAGTGTCGGAACACTTTGGCCTTGATCTCATGGGTCCGAATCACCTCACTGATCCCGTGGAATTCAACCGACTCTAACGGAATCAAGCACCAGGGGTTCTCAGGTCACAACGCATGAACACGACCCTATAGCGATGCTCACCTGGTAGATGTGGGACAAGCTGTGAGATCACCCTGATGGCCTTTCCCCGGGCTTGCCACAGCCAACCCTTATCCCCACCAACCATGAGTATTCTTACCTCCTAGAACTTGAAGTGACCCTAGAAGTTGTCCTAATCTGGAGCCCTGAGATTATCGGTCACGAGTTCGAGACCGCCGGCTCCGAGCAGCTTCATCATCATGGAAGTTTCGGAGGGCAGGGGCCCGAGAAGACCATGGTGATCTCATCCGGCACCGCTGAACCGCCCATACGATCCACCGGCTGACGTCCCCCACGCCCTTCCCCACAGGGTAGACCAGTCATCCACGTGGCTATGACGGAGAAGACTAGACCACCTTTAGCTGGTGGTGGATCCACGAGTAAGTGACTCGGAGCCCCTCCTTGAGGGGGATCTTAGGCTCCCAGTCCAGAACCTGCCGTATGAGGACATTGTCGCTGTTTCGGCCCCGCACTCCCTGTGGCTTGGTCGAATCGTACCGCTTCCGTAGGTTCTTGTCGGCGATGTCACAGACTACGTCCACCAACTCCTCGATCGTAACCAGCTCTTCCGTCCCTAGGTTGATCGGTTTTTCGTACCCGGAGTCCATCAGGCGAACGAGCCCCTCAACGCAGTCATCCACATACATGAATGAGCGTGTCTGCTGGCCATCTCCCCAGATCTCAATTTCCTCTCCCTCACAGGCTTGTGAGATCTTCCTGCAGATCGCTGCGGGCGCCTTTTCCCGCCCTCCCTCATAGGTTCCAAGGGGACCATAAACGTTATGGAATCGTAGCACCCTAACATCGAGACCATGGTCTTCATGGTAGTACTGGCAGAGTTTCTCCATGTAGAGCTTTTCCCAGCCGTAGCCCTCCTCCGGATCCGCGGGATGGGCATCCTCTTCCCGTAGGCCTTCCACGGCCGATTCCCTCTGAAGTCCCTGTGGGTAGACACATGCAGACGAAGAAAAGAGGAAGCGACTTATCCCACTCTCGAGTGAAGAGTCCAACATATTTAAATTGATCAACGTGTTGTTTCTCGCTACCGCCGCATGGTACGCCGTTATAAAGCCGATGCCTCCCATGTCGGCAGCGAGATGGTAAACATCCTCCACCTCAGCACATGCTTCGAGGGCAGCAGTCTGGTCCCGGAGGTCGAGGATCCGGAAGTCGTCTGCAGGGCTCTCCTCGAACTCCGGGTACTTGATGTCAACTCCTCTTACGAAGTGTCCCTGCTGGACTAGGTGCTTCACCAGATGGTGCCCAATGAATCCCCCTGCACCGGTCACGAGAATCTTTCTCGGCATCCTCATCCTCCTTCTCTTGAAGGAAGCCCTACCAGCACTTCCCTATCCACCTAAAAATATGCCCAGACGAGAAGTAACTCCTGTAAAAACACCACACGATCTGTTCTATCGCTTGAGAGGCGCCGCCCGGATTCGAACCGGGGATAGAGGATTTGCAGTCCTCTGCCTTACCGCTTGGCCACGGCGCCTGAATGCAAAAAGGGGAGACCCCGCGGTTGGCGCGTCAAGCCTCCCTCATCCAGAAGAGCGGGAAACCGGACTCGAACCGGCGACCCCCACCTTGGCAAGGTGGTGCTCTACCAACTGAGCTATTCCCGCAGTATCAATTTCGGGCGATTCAAGGACCCCTCAAGAGACCTCTATAACAAGCCGAAAAGCTAGGTTTCATAAGGATTCTTGTCAAGCCACATGGCCGGTTTTGGGCCCCCTATATTTGATCCAAAACCCATCGCCCTTATCTTTCGCTGACCTTCTGTCGAAGATCCGGATTTCTCGGGTATTTCGCACTCTTCCGCACTTCCACATCGACCACATGCTTCGAACTGCCGCGACTCGGATTTGCCTTGGAGCAACCCTTCTGTTGGGGGCAACAACGAATGCGGAAGCCCAGACGATTCAGAGCCCGTTGGCCCCCCGTGGATCGCTCTTCTTTCGGATTGATCCTTCGGCCACCACCGTGAAGGGGATCTACGGGCCAGGCGATACTAGAGTCCTGCCTCTGGGAATGTCGCTCAGTCTTCCAACTGTTGGAATTACAGAGGTCATGGGGCTAGAACCGACCGTGGAGAGATTCGGAGCCCTTGCCGGAATGCTTGGAACCCCCTCGATCCGACTGGGAGCAACCACAGCTAGATTCTCGGCAGATGAGCGAGTGCTCCCAATCCAGCTCAGCTACGGGGTTCTCGATCGCCTGACTCTGGGTGTCACCGTGCCCTTCATTCGAAAGAGGCTCGATACCCTTCTCCGCCTCACCCCGGATGGAGCGGATGTGGGGGAAAATCCGTTCATCACAGAGGGTGGAGTGGTGTCTGCGTTCTTGGACAATGCCGATGCTACGCTCCTGACTGTGCAGACGGCTGTGGACGACCGATGCGTTCAGATAGGCGAGCAGGACACACAGTGCATCTCGGGAAGGGCCTTGGTGAGTAATGCGGGGTCCTTTTTGTCGGACCTAGACACTGCCTATCAGGAGGAGAAACTCTTTCCGCTCGAAGGCTCCCAGTTGGGTGACGGCATCTCAACCAGATGGATGGGTATGGTTGCCTCATTCGCGGACTGGGGAGCCGTAGGGCCGCAGATGCTCCCACTAGCTTCAGACCCACTCGGCCAGGCAACCTTTGAATCCTTGGTAGTCGACCCCGCATGGCCAGGCGGCGGCTTCCCACTCGAAACTCCGGACGTGATCATGGGATTGGGCGACGTCGAGCTGAACGTCGCGCTCGGGCTCCTGCGACCTACCCCCCCCACGCCCATCGGCAGCGCAGAACGGGAATTCCGGGTGCATGCTACGGCTGTGGGTACGCTCCGATTCGGAACCGGTTCTCCGGACTCCCTGAGGACCGTATCTCCGATAGACCCGCCCAGAGGCGTATCGGGCTTTTCGCTGAAAATGGTAACAGACTTTCTCCTGCCGGGGCGATTCGGCCGATTTGCGATTCTCAGCATCGTCGAGGGTGGATGGAATGGAACCCGTGAGATGACCCTACTGGCCCCGGATCCCGCTGGAGTTTTCACTCCGGGCCGGACGAGAGCAGAGGTGCGATGGAGTCCGGGCACCCACATCAGGACCAGCATCACCCCGAGATTCCAATTCGGCCCTGGGCTCTCGATCGGAGCGGGATGGCAATTCTTGAGGCGTGAGCCAGACACGTTCGAGGCCGTAGCAGCGGAGGATGGAGTTGATACCCCGAACCTGCCCCCAGTGGGCAAAGCCTACTCCCAGCAGCGGTTTGCCCTCGAGCTCCGTTATACGTCGATGAACAAGCCCTTAATCGACGCGGTCCCCTTCCCCTTCGAGATCCTTCTACGAGGCTCGAAGAGCATAACTGGCAGTGAGGGCGCCACGATGGAAAATAAGGCCGAAGCCATGGTTCGCTTCCCGCTACACCAGTAAGCCTTTGAGGAGGGAGAGTACGCCAACAATGATGGACTTTCCAGTGCCTGTATCGACCGTGAAAACGTTCAGCCCCGAGTCCGACTCTAAAGAGAGGTCTTGGATGACCGCAAAGTTTCGGATCCGGAGCTCAATGAAAGCGAGTACCCTAGACGGCCCAGTTCAGAACACGCCTGAGCGTCCCGAAGAAAGTCTGGCCCTGTAGCCGAACCAGGGACACGCGCTCTCGCCCCTTCTCCACGAGGATACGGTCACCCGGAGTGAGGTGGAACGCCTCCTGTCCATCCGCCGTGACCACTAGGTCCTCGTACTCCTCGAGCATCCGAATGGTCAGCGAGACATGATCCGGGAGCAGGAGCGGCCTCATGGCCATCGTGTGGGGAGAGATCGGGGTCACGACGATACAGTCCATTGTCGGAGCGATGATGGGACCACCAGCCGAAAGGGAGTACGCCGTTGAGCCCGTGGGAGTCGCGACGATGACGCCATCTCCAGAGAAGCTCCCGATCTCCCCACTCTCTTTCTCCCGGCCTACCTTCAGGTCTATGCGTACCACCCGTGCCGCTCCACCCCGATGCAAGACGATGTCATTCAGGGCCCAGAGATAAGGACCCTCCGAGCCCTCCCCATTGATGATCCGGCCCTCAAGAGTGAAGCGTGGATCCAGAAAGGCCTCACCCGCCAGGGCCCTTCCGAGTGCACCCTCAAGATCCGCAGGGCTGACCGAGGTGAGGAACCCCAGATGGCCCAGGTTCACTCCCAGCACCGGGACGCCGTGGCCTGCCACCTGCCGCACCCCACGCAGAAGGGTACCGTCACCCCCGAGCGTCAGGAGCAGGTCGATTTCGGACGGGTCCTTTAAGGGCTCCAGGGACTCGAGGGAACCCAGGCGGAGAGTCGGCTCTGGGACTAGAGTCAGATCATGCTCAGCGGCAAAGGTTTGCACCCGCAGGAGCACTTCCTCTAAGTCCTCGTTCCTTTCGCGACCGACGAGCCCAATCCTCCGAAATCCACCCTTCAGAGAAAGCATCTGACCATCGTCGCGGGGACTCATGCGCTTTCCCTGGCATCCTGGTCGGCACCTATGAGCGATTGTCGATCACCGAGACCAACCAGCCGCCGGACTCGCCCAGCGATGCCATCTACATCCAACCCCACCTCAGCGAGGAGAACTTCCCGGGAGCCATGTTCGACGAAACGATCTGGAATTCCCATCGTCCCGAAACTACTGGGGAAATGCAATTCCGGATCGTCTAGGATTTCGCGCGACAAGAACGCACCGAACCCATTGGATCGCGCTCCCTCCTCAATGGTCAGAACCGTTTCGTGGTGATCCAGCACACCAGCCAAGATCTCTCGGTCGTATGGCTTCAGAAAGCGACAGTTGACTACCGTCGCCGAAATTCCCTCTTCAGCCAAGATCGACGCTGCGTTCAACGAAGAGCCCACCATCGTGCCTACAGCCAAGATCGCGAGGCCCGACCCCTCCCGGACAATCTCCCAACTTCCAAGGGCAATATCCGGGATCTCAGCGACCGGCGGCACCTCCTTGGGAACTGCAGCGCGTGGCCATCGGATCGAGAAGGGTCCGTCATCTAGGGAGAGGCCGAGCCGAAGAAGGGCGAGCATCTCGGCGCCATCCCTCGGAACGGAAACTCTCATCCCCGGGACTGTCAACATGTACCCGATGTCAAATGTTCCGTGATGGGTTGGACCATCCGCCCCCGCCAAACCCGCACGGTCCATGCAAAATACGACGGGCAGATCCTGGAGAGCGACATCATGCACGATGGAGTCGTAGGCTCTTTGGAGGAAAGTGGAATAGATCGCCACTACTGGCCGGATACCCTGCGTCGCCAGTCCAGCCGCAAAGGTCGTGGCATGTCCTTCAGCAATCCCGACATCGAAGTGCCGCTCAGGGAAGGATTCCGCAAAAACATCCGAACTCGTCCCATCAGGCATCCCCGCAGTGATGACCACGATCCGCGGATCCTGGCGCCCAAGCTCCGTGACCCCTCGCCCGAAGACCTTCTGGTAACGAGGAAGCCCTCCAGACTTCCTCTTCCCCGTACCCGAAACCTTGTCGAAAGGAGAGGCCGCATGCCACCTGAACGGATCATCCTCCGAGGGACCGTATCCCCTGCCCTTCTGAGTAAGAACGTGGACGAGGACCGGCCCGTTCAGATCCTTCACCCGAGAAAAGGTGTCAAGGAGGTCGTCGAGGTTGTGGCCATCCACGGATCCGACGTACCGGAAACCAAGCTCCTCGAAGATCATTCCGGGGATGAAGAGGTGCTTCGCGCTCTCTTCCAGTTTTCCGGCGATCGACTTCACGGTTTCGCCCAGATTCTTGGGCACCTTCTTCAGCAGTGTCTTGATCTCCGACCGAACTCGATTGTAGACCGGATTCGTGATCATGGTCGTCAGATACTTGCTCATCGCTCCCACGCTAGGGGCGATAGACATGTCATTGTCGTTGAGAACGACTATGAGGTCATGATCTGTATGTCCCGCATTGTTAAGGGCTTCATACGCGAGCCCACATCCCATCGCTCCGTCCCCGATAATCGCGACAATCTTCTCTTTCCCACCCAGGAGATCGCGCCCAACGGCCATCCCAAACGCGGCCGAAATCGAGGTGGCCGCATGCCCGGCTCCAAAGGTGTCATACTCAGATTCCCGGCGACGGAGGAAGGGTGCCAGGCCTCCGTGTTGCCGAATCGTCGGCAGACGATCATTTCGGCCGGTCAGAATCTTGTGGATGTACCCCTGATGGCCTGTGTCCCATACGAGCCGGTCTCGCGGTGTCTGGAAGGTGTAGTGTAGAGCCACGGTCAGCTCGGCCACGCCAAGGCTAGCACCGAAGTGGCCTCCGACCTTAGAGACCACATCGATATGGCGCTCACGAACCTCTGTGACCAGTATCTTCAGTTCATCCCGCGATAGCTCTCGCAGGTCCGATGGCTGACCCACCCGCTCAAGAACCGACACCTAAACCCTCTCTGTTCCAATGTGCTAGCAATACCAGGGCCCAAACATAGCCAAACGCCACTCGACAGGCGCCTCTACCGACGAACCTTCGTTCCTCAGACTAGTGATCTCTCCGCACCATATGCCACGCCAACGCCGCGAGGGGGGTCGAGACAATGCCGACGCCTTTCAGCACCCTCAGACTATCCTCGATCAATGCCTCCGCCTCCTTCCTTGCAGCCTCGACCCCGAGGAAGCGCACGTAGGTCGACTTATCCAGATCTCGGTCTGACGAATTCTTGCCGAGAGCTGCGGCATCAGCAGTTGCGTCCAACACGTCGTCGGCTATTTGGAAGGCAAGCCCTATCGCCCGACCGTACCGCACAAATGCTTCCTCGACCTCACCTGTAGCGCCCGCTGCCACTGCTCCGAGTCGGGCCGCCGCTCTAAAGAGGGATCCTGTCTTTTTCCGGTGGAGTTCGTCCAGCTCCCCCCTCGAGAGAGCCCGCCCCTCACCCAGAAGATCCATCGCCTGTCCTCCTACCATCCCTTCGACCCCTGCCGCCTGGCTCAGGATCCGGACAACAGACCCACATCCCTCCGGCCCGAGCCCCAAGCGACCCGCTGACTTCCATGCCTGCAGGCCGGCAAGCGGGATCAAGATGATGCCCGCTCGCATGGTCACCACCTCGCCATAGACTGTATGAGGCGTAGAGATCCCCCTCCGAAGCGCAGCGTCATCCATGCACGGAAGGTCGTCGTGCATCAGCGAATATGCATGGATGAGCTCAAGACAAACGGCCAAGTCGTAAACTGAGTTAGACCAGTCGGTATCGGGGAGCGTCTCTTGGCAGCACGTCAGAAGGCTGGTGGCACAAAGAATCGGCCGCAGCCGCTTTCCACCCGCCAGAACCCCGTGTGTCACCGGGTCCTTAAGGTCCTCTGGGAGCGCAGGTACCAGATGACCTAGCGCCCGCGTGAGTGCTTCTTCTACTTTCTGGCGCTCCACTTCAAGGAAGGGTTCGAGCTGGAAGATTTCCGTCCCTGTGGTCACGCTTCATCTTCCTCTAACGGTCGGGTCCCCAGCCCCCCCTCCTCTCCAACGAGTTCCTCGACCCTGAACTCAGCCTGGGAGATGAGGATCTCTGACTTCCGGATGTGACCGACCCCCTCCTCGAAGAGAGCCAGGCCTCGTTCTAATTCGACATCACTACCTTCTAGAGCGGCAACGATCTCGTCCAATCTCCCAAGCCTTTCCTCAAGCGTAAGTTCGCCCCCAGTCGTATGGGTCGGCACGAGAGTCTCGCCCTTTTTGGGTGCCTCGCTCAACTCGTACCCTCCTCTCTCACATCAAGCGTCTCACAACGGACCCTTCCATCCACAACCCTGAGGTCAAACGACTCACCTACGCTGAATTCGGAAGTGGCCCTCAATACCCTTGAGTGGGCATCCAGGGGCACCGCATATCCACGGCGGAGAGTCGATAGCGGAGAAAGTGTCTCGACCTTACCAGTCAGAGATCCGAGTCGCTCTCTCCTCCGATATACGATGCGCCGCATTCCTGACTTCATACTAGCGCCCCTACGATCGAGGCCTCCCCATTGCGGCTCAATAATACTCCGGATTGCCCGCAGCACACGGATGGAGTCCTCCCGGACGCGTTGGCGACGGCGCTCCGTCTGGTGCTTGAGCGCCCTTTCTAAGCGAGGCTTAAACACGTCGAGCACCTCGACAAGCCGATTGCGATCGTGTACTGCGGCAGCAGCAGCAGCGGAGGGCGTCGGTGCGCGCAGGTCTGCGACAAGATCCGCGATGGTTACATCTACCTCATGACCCACTGCCGAGATCACTGGAACCATGCATCCCGCAATGGCACGAGCAACCGGCTCCTCATTGAACGCCCACAGATCCTCGATGGAACCGCCACCACGGCCCACGATCAGGACTTCTACTTCTCCCGAGTTCCCAAGCAGACTGATGGCATCGCCGATCTCTTTCGCCGCACCCTCTCCCTGCACGCTACACCCTCGTACCACAACCCGAGTCCAGGGCGCACGACCTCGAATCACCGTCAGAACATCATGAAGTGCGGCTCCCCCCAAAGAGGTGACCACTCCGACCGCCCTAGGAAACCGCGGAATCATCCGCTTACGGGCCGTGTCGAGGAGCCCCTCCTTATCCAACCGACGGCGAATGCGCTCAAAGGCCAGGCGCCAAAGCCCCTCCTCGCCCTCTCCTTCTAACTGGCGGACCGAAAGCTGATACTCTCCCCGGGCCTCATAAATCGTGAGGGATCCGAAGGCCCGAACCTTCATCCCTTCCTCAGGCTCCGCCGGCAGCCGGGCTGCTTCCCGCCGCCACATCACGCACCGAAGTTGAGCCTGATCGTCCTTGAGGGTAAAGTACCGATGTCCGGACTTGGCACGGGTCCAGTTTGTCAATTCGCCGGCCACCCAAACGTCAGAGAACTGCCCCTCGAGAAACATACGGGCCGCCCGGTTCACCTCTGAGACGCTCAACGGAGGAGGGTCAGATCTGGCCTCTCCAGGCACCACCAAGAACAGGTCCAACTCGCCCCCGTCTGAAGGACTCAAACTCCGACTCCCTTCTCGGAGACGTATGCTGCGAGCGTATTCGAGAGGAGCATCGCACGGGTCATCGGGCCAACACCGCCAGGGACAGGTGTGATCGCGGAGGCGACCTCCTTGACTGAGTCGAAGTCCACATCGCCGGTCAACCTATAACCCTTCTCAGAAGACGGGTCTTCGACGCGGTTGACACCGACATCAATCACTACAGCTCCCGGGTGGACCATCTCGGCCGTGACGAGTCCAGGGCTTCCGACAGCTACGATCAGGATCTCACCCAAGCGAGTCACCGCAGGAAGATCTGCCGTGCGAGAGTGCGCAACGGTCACAGTAGCGTTACCGCCCCGCCCACGGCTCAGCAGGAGTGCGGCCATCGGCCGCCCCACGATCTTGGATCGGCCTACGATCACGACGTGGCGTCCCTCAGGATCGTGGCCGCCTCGAACCAGAAGTTCGACGATCCCACCCGGGGTACAGGGAGCCAGCACGTCGGGATCTCCAGCACTCAATCGACCGACGTTCACGGGATTGAAGCCGTCCACGTCCTTCTTGGGATCGATCGCTGCTACGATACGCTCTTCGCTGATCTGCCGAGGAAGCGGGAGCTGAACCAGGATACCATGAATGTCAGGATCCACATTCAATCCCTCCACCCATCCCAAGAGTTCGTGCTCCGAAATCGAGGAAGGCAGGTCGATCTGGCGAGACCTGAAGCCAACCTCCTCAGCGTCCCTATTTTTCATGCGAACGTACGACTGGCTCGCGGAATCTTCACCGACGAGAACAGTCGCTAAGCCTGGGACGCGCCCGTTCTCTTCCCTCACCTGGCGTACCTGCTCAGCGACCTTATCTCGAATCTCGCGAGCGGCTTCAGTTCCGGAAATGATCTGCGCGCCCATCCGTTTTTCCTCGCCTCTCGCATGCCCAACGGGAATCACCGGGCGAAGTCAATCGCTCGGGTTTCTCGAATCACAACCACCTTGATTTGTCCCGGATACTGCAGCTCATCCTCAAATCTCCGTGCGACATTCTCCGAAATTTGAATCATCTCCTCATCGGATATCTTCTCTGGCTGTACCATGACCCGCACTTCACGTCCTGCCTGTACAGCGAAACACCGCTCTACCCCCGAGAAGTCCATCGCGATCTTCTCCAGACGCTCTAGACGCTTCACATAGGTTTCGAACATCTCTCGGCGGGCGCCCGGACGCGCACCAGAGATAGCATCAGCCGCCGTGACTAGAAACGCCTCTGGATAGCGGTGAGGCTCCTCGTCGTGGTGCGCCCGAATCGCATTCAGAACCAGGTCGGGCTCGTTGTGCTTCTTACATAGCTCATAGCCTAACTCGACGTGCGTACCCTCGTGATCATGCGTCATTCCCTTGCCCACGTCGTGGAGGAGACCCGCTCGTTTCGTCAGCTGGGTGTCGAGTCCCATCTCCGCGGCCATCGAGCCCGCTAAACGTGCGACCTCCTTCGCATGGAGGAGTTGGTTCTGCCCGTACGATGTCCGGTATTTCAGGCGTCCCAGCACTCGCACGATTTCGGGGTGGAGCTTGTGAATCCCCAGGTCATACATCGCCTGTTCGGCTGCCTCCAGCATTCCCTCCTCAACCTCACCCTGGCTTTTGGCCACTATCTCTTCGATACGGCCCGGGTGAATCCGACCATCCTCAATGAGCTTCTCCATTGCGATTCGGGCAATCTCTCGCCGAACAGGGTCAAAACCCGAGAGGACCACTGCTTCGGGTGTATCATCGATAATCACATCGATACCGGTCACCTGCTCAAAGGCACGGATGTTTCGGCCTTCACGACCGATGATCCGACCTTTCATGTCGTCTGACGGAAGCTGAACGACTGAGACAGTCGCATGCGCCGTTTCATCCGCGGCCATGCGCTGGATTGCAAGGCTTATGATCTTCTTGGCCTCTCGCTTCGCAGTGCACTGAGCCGCTTCCCGCGACCGCCTGATCTGCTGAGCTGCCTCTGCCTCTGCCTCGCTCTTCAACTCCGCGACGAGCTGGTCCCTCGCGTCCTTAGCAGAGAGACCCGAGACAGCCTCGAGCTTTTCCTTGGTCAGCTCCAGCACATCTCGGACCTCCCCTCGACTCGTCTCCACCAACTCCTCCCTACCACGAAGCTCTTCCTTGCTGGCCTCCGTGGCAGCATCGCGCTCCTTTAACTCATCGAACTTCCGATCGAGGGAATCGGACCTGGCATTCAGGCGGCGCTCGGTACGTTCGAGTTCCTCGCGTCGGCGGGCTTCCTCTCTCTCCCAATCCTCCCGGAGTCTGAAAGCTTCCTCGCGTCCCTGGAGCTCGCTCTCCTTCCTGGCACTCTCCGCCTCCTGGCGAGCCCTCTTCAGAATGCGTGATGCTTCGTCGTGGGCCGCAGCCCGTTCTTCGTTCTGGCGCGCTAATTCGCGGCCCTTACCAAGGATGAACCCCAGGATCAGGCCAGCGAGCAGGGTCAATGCCGCCGCCAGGACGATCCCCTGCGCGGATTCCATGTATTCACTCCGAAAGCGGACGTTAAGGGGCGTCCGCAGGAAGGCCTAGTGGGAGGCTCACGTGACCCTCTAAGGGTCAGAACCCCCCTGCACGGATGCTATACACGGGTAGAATAGGAATCGCGGGCGAACAGCCGCAAGGCCGGGAGTTCAGAAAGCTGACGCCGAGACACCCAGACCCTTCTCAATCCGCTCAGCGAGAGCCATGGATCGAGAGGTAACTTCTTCCTTCAACCTGTCTAACTCGTCCTGAGTCTGGAAGTAGCTATCGGTGATCGACAGGGCCGCGATGATCACAGCTCGGTGATTATCATCCAGCCGGCTTAATCTTCGGATCTCCCTAACGCGATCGTCGAGGAATTTCGCACAACGCTTCGTGTACTCAGGCTCAGCAGTCGATCGAAGTAGATGTTCCTCCCCTGCGATCCGAACTGTCACCGACCTTTTAGATGCACCGTCGCTCATTGTCAACTGCACTCCGTCGCTATGGATGTTAACCCTGATTCTCTAGGAACCTAATACGAGAGAGAATCCTCTCCACACCTTCCCTGCCCTCGGCCATTCGCCCCTTCAGCTCAGCGTTCTGATCCCGCAGCCTCGTGATGGCTTTCTCCAAAACAACCATATCCACCTTACCCTCCGGGAACTCACTTAAGAGAGTCTTGAGCTCTCTGACTCGATCCTCCGCCTCACGCGCTTGGTCCGCTACGGCCGCTCGCTCCTCAATGAGCCTTTCTGCCACGGCCTCCAACCGACTCAGAGCCTGTCGCTCTGGGGCATCAGTCCTTTTTTTTTCTGTATCCGACACTCAGCTCCTCCTCAAGGGCCCGGGTGACTGCTCGCATTGCCTCTTCCACCTCCTGGTCCTGCAACGTGCGGTCCGGAGCACGAAACCGAAGCCTGACAGCAACCGAACGAACCCCTTGGGGCAGTTCATCCCCGTGGTAGACATCAAACACCTGAACCTCTCGGAGGTCCGCTCCTCCCCACTTCCTGATCAGGGAGATCACCTCTTCCGCTGGCCTATCTCCAGGAACCAGAAGCGCCAGGTCCCGATCTATAGCTTGGTACACGGGTAGCGACTGAAACACCTGGGCAACTTGCGGATTGGGTTCTTCAGGTAACACCAGTTCGAGCGCCCAAACTTCTAGTGCCCAGAGAGGAAGATCCATCTCTTCAACCCGGAGCTTCCCTCCCGCGCCTCTGACCAGACCTTCTGCGTCAACGACTCGAAACGCAGCCTCTGAATCGAGAGCCCCCCACTCTTCATCCTTGCCCAACGCAGCCCGCACGACCCAGCCACCCTCAGACACAACGTCCACAAGCCTTTCGAGGAGACTCTTCAAGTCCCACAGGTCTAGCCGCGCCGCAAGGCCGCTCCAGTGTGCGGGCTCTCGTTTCCCGTGGAGAATAGCCGCCACATGCGTCTCCTCATGAGGCAGACCACCCCGCTCTCCTCGCCGAAAGATCGTGCCGAGTTCGAATAGAAGCACATCCCGATTTCCCCGTCTCAAGTTGTACTCCAGGCATGCCTTTAGTCCTGGAAGGAGGCGGCTCCTCAAGAACGCTTCCTCCGCCGAAACCGGGTTTAGAATCTCGACCTCGCCATCTCTATGTGATGCGAACGCTGGAATCTGGACCTCTAGTAGTCCTGAAGTGACCAGCTCTCCCCGAACTGCTTCCTCCAGACGAAAGAGCGGATGGTCGGGCACAGACCCAGGACGGAAGGGTCCAAGGGTATCTGGAAAGGCATCGTAACCATGGGTGCGGGCCACCTCTTCGATCAAATCCACTTCCCTGATGACATCGTAACTTCGAAATCCCGGCACCTCTACCGAGAGATCCGTCCCTGCGTCTTCGACCAGAAGTCCGAGAGGTTCCAGGAGAGCCCGGACCGCTTCGGCCTTGAATGGGACACCGAGCACCTTCTCCACCCGCTCCAGATGAAGCGGGATGCGCTCCCGGGAGAACGGGCGCGAACACACGTCCAGCAGGGGCCCGAAAGTGCCGCCCCCTGCCGTGGCCAGGATGAGTTCCGCGGCCCGCTCGATTGCTCCACGCATTCCCTCGGGATCCACACCGCGCTCGAACCGATAGGATGCATCCGTGGAGAGACCGAGGGCCTGCCTGGTGGAGCGGATCGAGGCCGGCTTGAACAGAGCGCACTCCAGGAGAATCTCTGTGGTCTTGTCCGAGACCTCCGAATCCGCCCCACCAATCACTCCTGCTACGGCAATAGGCTTCTCAATGTCGCAGATGGCCAGCATTCGGGACGAGAGTTTACGTCCTACGCGGTCCAGGGTCCTGATCGACTCTCCTTCCCGAGCACAGCGAATCACGACCGTTCGGTCTTGGATCAGATCCAGATCGAATGCATGGAGGGGTTGACCGACCTCATGGAGCACGTAGTTCGTTGCATCCACGACGTTGTTGATCGGTCTTGCTCCGATCGCCCGGAGGCGAGCCTGTAGCCAGGGTGGAGAGGGCTGGACACTCACACCACTTAACCGGAGACCCAGATAACGAAAGCAGAGATCTTCCTCCTCGACCCGGATGGTCACGCCACCACCGGTCGCTTCGCGCTGGTTCACAACAAGCTCGATGGTGTCTAGCGTCTCACCAACGCCGGGATCGCTGCCTGGGATGTCCGGGACGGCAAGATGGGCATGTCCTCCCGCCGTGATTTCCCTCACCACACCCAGATGTGAAAGGAGGTCAGGCCGATTCGGCGTGACCTCCACATCCAATCGAACATCCTCAAGCCCGAGTGCCTCAACAAGCGCCTGACCGGGATCGGAGGCGCCTTCCAGAACCATGAGTCCCTCTTCGTCCGTCCCCAGCCCAAGTTCGCGCTCGGAGCAGAGCATCCCTTCGGACGCTTGACCGCGAAGCTTCACCTTCCGGATTTTAATCCCCCCAGGCAAAGACGCTCCTACCGGTGCGAAGGGATAGTATCCACCCTCCTCAACGTTTGGAGCTCCACAGACTACCTGGACCAAACCGGCCCCTCCGTCCACTTGGCAGATTTGAAGCCGATCCGCATCGGGATGCGGCCGAACCTCCTGTACTTGAGCTACCACCACCTCATCGAGCCCAACGGAAAGCTCACGGGCTTCCTCAACGGGGAAACCTCTCGTGGCCAGTCGCTCCGCAATCTCCTCAAGAGATCCGATCGGCTCCGTTGTGCACGCTTGAAGCCAACGATAAGAGACGTTCACGGACCGGCAAATTGCCCCAGAAACCGAACGTCGTTTTCGAAGAACAGGCGAAGGTCCGGGATCCCATACCGCAAGAGCCCAATCCGGCCTGGACCCATCCCGAAGGCAAAGCCCGTGTATCGCTCTGAGTCGAGCCCAGACGCGTCTAGAACAGCAGGGTCAACCATTCCCGCCCCCATGATCTCAATCCAGTCCGTCTCGGACTCTTCTCCGCGTTCGTTCAGGAAGACCCGCTTCACATCAACCTCTGCAGAAGGCTCAGTAAACGGGAAGAAGGAAGGTCGAAATCTAACCTGCGTATCCGAGCCCCAGAATCGACGTGCAAACTCGCCGAGGGTCGCCTTCAGATCCACAAAGCTGATCCCCTCGTCCACGACAAGCCCCTCCAGTTGCATGAAGGCAGGCGTATGCGTCGCATCGTAGGAATCCCTTCGGTAGACCATTCCTGGGGAGAGGATCCGTATCGGCGGCTCGTACCGTTCCAGTGTCCGTACTTGGACAGGTGAAGTATGGCTACGAAGAAGATGGCCGGCTTTGAGGTACAGGGTGTCCTGCTCGTCCGCAGCGGGATGATCCAACGGAGTATTCAGCGCCTCGAAGTTGTACCACTCAGTCTCCGCTTCCGTCCCCCTGACTAAGGTGAACCCCAGTGTTCGAAATATCTCCACCAGGTCATCGATCACCTGAGTTACGGGATGCCTCCCTCCAACCCACCGACCCCGAGACGGGAGAGTGAGGTCTTCGGAAACTGAGCGGCGGCCCACAGCTTGGCCCAGGGATACCTCCTGGGCCTTCAATGCAGCGTGGAGTCGCTCCTTTACCCGGTTCGCTGTGGCACCCATCTTCGGTCGCTCTGCGGGCGAGAATTCCCCGACCCGACGGAGGATTCCAGATACACGACCCTCCTTGCGACCCAAGAACTCGATCCGGACTTGCTCGAGGGCCTCAATGGTTTCGGCGGACTGTACCGCCTTCAACCCTTCGCTTTCGAGGGTGTTTAGGTCCTCGACGAGTGATCCGCTGTGCGCCATCCGATTCGCGACGGGGAATCAGCTCTGGGTCAGGTTCTCCTTCGCTTGCCCAGCGAGCACAGCGAAGGCAGCTGGATCCTTCACCGCGAGATAAGCGAGTGCCTTTCGATCCAACTCAACCCCCGACTGCTTGAGACCATTCATGAAGCGGGAGTAGGAGAGATCGTGTTGACGAGCGGCTGCATTGATCCTGGTTATCCAGAGCCTGCGGAAGTTACGCTTCTTCTTTTTTCGGTCTCGATACGCGTGTTCCCAGCCCTTCTCAACCGCGTCCTTCGCGGTGCGGTAGAGCTTCTTACGTCCCCCGAAGTAACCCTTCGCCTCGCGGAACACCTTTCTCTTTCTATCCTTGCGCGCGGGCGCGCCCTTACTGCGTGGCATGGTGCTACTCCTTCCTCGGTCGGACCCCGGACTCCTGCTACGATCCGGGGATCAGACGGTTCATCCTCTTTGCGTCTGCCTTGGAGACCAGCGTACGCTTACGCAAGTGCCGCTTCCGCTTGGTCGTCTTCTTCGTGAGGATATGACTCCTGTAGGCCTTGTTCCTACGGAGCTTACCGGTGCCGGTCCGCCTGAACCGCTTCGCAGCGGCGCGGTTGGTTTTCATCTTCGGCATCCCTGCCTCCTTCGGTCCACAAAAATGTGGCCTGTGCCATCTCGATTATTTTGTACTTAGAGGAGCGAGCAGCATGATCATCGTGCGTCCCTCCCGCATCGGCTGACTCTCAATCTTTCCAATATCCTCCACATCGCTCAGCACCCGCTCTAGCACCTCTAGGCCGAGTTCCGGATGGGAGAGTTGTCGACCCCGAAACATCATGGTGATTTTCACCTTGTCACCGTCCTCAAGGAATCGCCGTACATGCCGAGTCTTGAACTCGTAGTCGTGGTCCTCTATCCCGGGCCGGTACTTTACCTCCTTAACGTGCATCGTGTGCTGTTTCTTTCTGGCTTCCCTGGCCCGACGCGCCTCCTCATACCTAAACTTCCCATAGTCCATCAAGCGACAGACCGGAGGCCTAGCATCGGGAGCGACTTCGACAAGATCCAGTCCTGCTTCGGTAGCCCTCTCTCTAGCCTCGTCAAGGGAGATGATCCCGACCTGCTCCCCCTCAGCATCAATGAATCGGACCGGGCTGATCCGAATCTGGTCGTTGACACGGACCCTCTGATCCTTGATAGCAGCTCCCTCCAGTCAGCTCCAACACGCGTTGGGCCAGAAGTCATAAAAAAAGCCCGGACTCAACCGGGCCGATCAGACCTCAAGGCTTGATAGGACCTCCCTCAGCCTCTAGTGTCCGAACCCGGCGGCGCCGCTACCTTGGCAGTTCAAGGCGGGCCGATAGGTGGAGAGGGACTCCGCCCTCTCACTTCCGTATTGTCCTAGTTTAAAAAGATAGGGATGGGGAGTGGAGCGTCAAGGAGAGGGTGATCTCAGCGGAAGAACATCATCCAGCGCTCGAGTCCGAATCTCCTCCCGTACCCGCTCCGAGAAAACCACGCGCTCGAGGATATCCTGCTTCCTGCCGGTTCCACGCTTCCGCACTGCTACCGTGCCCTGAGATGCTTCGCGCTCCCCTATGACACACATGTATGGGATCTTGAGGAGCTCCGCCTCACGGATGCGATACGAGAGGCTCCCGCGCTCTGCGAGCCCGGCCCGGATGCCGTCATTTCTGAGATCCTCCACGTAGGACTCCGCGTCCTCTCCCCATTCCTCAGATATTGGGAGAACACGCACCTGTTCTGGTGCGAGCCAGACCGGAAAAGCTCCCGCGTAGTGCTCAATGAGGCCACCCACAAAACGCTCCATCGACCCGACTAAAACCCGATGGAGCATCACTGGACGGTGACGCTCGTTGTCATCGCCAATGTATTCGATCTGAAACCTCTCAGGGAGGTTAAAGTCGAGCTGAACAGTGGGGCCCTGCCACTCTCGTCCGATCGCGTCGATCAGCTTGAAGTCAAGCTTCGGGCCGTAGAACGCGCCCCCACCCTCTTCCACCACGTAAGGGACATCATGATCCTGGAGAACATCTTGCAGAACGCCCACGGCCTTCTCCCACTGCTCCTCGGTGCCAAGGGCCTTCTCGGGACGCGTCGAGAGCTCGACCGTGTACGGGTACCCGAAAACAGTGAGCATTTCGTCAACGAGGCCGAGGAGCGCTTCAATCTCACCCGGCACCTGTTCCTCCGTACAAAACACGTGAGCGTCGTCCTGCGTGAACCCCCTGACCCTGAGCATCCCATGCAACACGCCACTTCGTTCGTACCGATATACGGTTCCGAACTCCGCATATCGAATCGGAAGATCCCGGTAGGAACGCTGGGTGGTCTGATAGATGCAAATATGGCCTGGGCAGTTCATCGGCTTCGGTCTGTAACGGCTTCCCTCGACTTCTATCGCCCCGAACATACTCTCCCCAAAATTTTCTAGATGGCCTGAGAGCTCGAACAAACGCTCAGTCATTATGTGCGGTGTGTACACGATTTCGTAACCGTGCCTGAGGATCAGCTCTTTCTCGAACTCTTCTATCTCGTTGCGCACGATTGAGCCATGGGGCTGCCAAAGGATCAGCCCCGTGCCGACCCGTTGATCCACAGTGAAGAGTGCTAACTGCTTCCCGAGGACGCGATGATCTCGCTTCTTGGCCTCCTCCAGACGCTCAATGTGCTCGTCCAGATCCTTTTGCTTGAAGAATGCTGTCCCGTAGATGCGCTGGAGCATCTGCCGTGACTCATCACCCCGCCAGTAGGCACCCGCGGCGGAAAGTAGCTTGAAGTGCTTCAAGCACCCCGTACTGGGCACATGCGGCCCACGGCAGAGGTCTAGGAACGACCCGTCCCGATAGACGGTGATGACCTCCTCATCGCCAAATTCTTCGAGACGCTCAAGCTTGAGCGAATCATCCGCAAAAAGGCGCCGTGACTCCTCCTTCGTCACTCGCTGGCAATCGAAGGGGAAGTCCGACTGGATGATCTTCATCATCTCTTCCTCAAACCGCTCCAAGTCCTCCGGTGTGAACGGCTCGTCAACTCCGAAGTCGTAGTAGAACCCGTCTTCGATCGCAGGTCCAAAACCGATCTCTGCTCCCGGCCGGATGCTCCTTACCGCTGTTGCCAGAATGTGCGCTGCGGAGTGCCTGAGCAAAGGCAAAGACTCCGGATCACGATCCGTAAGGAGCGTTACCGTCGCATCCTTCTCGATCTGTCGGCTGACATCGACCAGTTCCCCGTCGACTTCAGCCGCCAGGGCGGCCTTCGCCAACCCCGGACCGATTTCCCTTGCGACATCGAGTGATGTCGATCCTATGGGTAGCTGCAGGACCGTCCCATCCGGGAGGGTGATACATATCCAGTCAGGGGACATCGAAAGGTCAAGAAGAGGAAGGTGGTGTGCGCGCGAGGCTACGATCCCCGTCTGCGCGTCAGAGATGAGACTTTAATGGCCCACCGAGCAGGGGTCAACCGCGCGCACTCGAAACTGTACTACCCCCAGACCACGAGGACAAAGGCCCCGAAGAGTGTTACTAGAGTTCCTGTAAGACGAGGACCGAGCGCCCCCTCCCGGAAAGCAAAGTGTCCGAGTATCACAGCCACAACTGCCCCGGTGCGCTTAATGCTCAGCACATACGAGGCCAACTGAAGGGTGAGCGCCTCCATTTGCAGAACAAGCATGCAAGCGAAGAGGAGACCATGGAGAAGGAGAGCGCCGCGGCCGGCCGGCGCGAGCCGGAGTCGGAAGCGAGTCTGCCAGCTTTCCGCCCGGCTGCTGCTGTCCCCAGCTCTGACGGCTACCAAAGCGAAAGGCAGAAACAGAAGGGAGAGTCCCGCCGACAGCATGAACCCATAGAACGCAGGAGAAGACTCAAGCACGGCGACCCTATCGAGGGTCCCGGTCACCGACCAAATAACTGCTGTGGCCAGGGCTCTGACCGCAGCTCTATCCTTGATCAGGAAAGCAAACGGGGCAAAGAGCCCAGTACGAATCCTGTGAAAATGGAGGAGGTAGATGCCCACTACTACCAGTCCGATCCCGAGCAATCCCCCTGCCGCGGGGATCTCGCGGAGCAAGGCCCACTCTACTGGCACAACAAATACCGGAGTCAACGCAAGGAGCGGATAGGTGATCCCTAGATCACCCAGTCGGAGAGCGGTAAAGAACAGATACCACGCCGCAAGGTTCCCGACCACGGCCACCCCCCAAGCAGGCCAGAAACCGATACCCACCTCAGGAATGCCGCGGACTGAGAGATATACGAGAAGAATCGGGAGGGCAAAGCTAAAGAGGGTCCACCCCGCGAGGACAACTCCAATCCGGCGGGACATCCGCGTAGACCAGCCCCCATGGAGCGCATAGAAGAGAGCCGTTCCACCTGCCAGGACTGGCCAGATCACCCGGCAGGGGCCTCAGAAGTTCGATCTACGGAACTACCTCGGACGCCTCCGGCGCAGTCCCCTCGTCAACCCCCAGCTTCAAGACCTCATCCAGAAGAAACAGATCCGTGAGGAGTGTACGGATATGTACCGAAGCATTCAGGTTGTCCACGAGCTGCGACGTGACCGACTCTTGGGCCTGAACAAGTGAAAGCACGGCTCTAGCTCTTACTGCGTCGGCCTCCACGAGCCTCCTGAACGCCTCCACCTGGTCCGCCGAGCCTACCTCTTCCTCTTTTAGGAATAAGCCGATAAGCGTATCTAGCCCAGAGACCGCAGTCTCTATCCGGTCCAAATGGGTTCTAAGCTGAGCCCCCACCCGGGATGCCTGCGATTCTTCCGTGATCCCTTGAGCAGCATACGCAAGGAAGAATTCGTACGCCCCCTCAATCGCGTCGATACTCTCCGCGATCTGTTCGCGGGCTTTATCTGCCATGTGTCACGCCTATTCTGGGTCCTGATGCCCAGGAGTCGGACCCATGCCCACTCCTGCTTCCTCGGA
Source organism: Gemmatimonadales bacterium UBA6960 (assembly GCA_963579625.1). Classification (GTDB taxonomy): domain Bacteria; phylum Gemmatimonadota; class Gemmatimonadetes; order Longimicrobiales; family Gaopeijiaceae; genus JAAXGI01. Next base: position 2,368 of record CAUZHN010000008.1, on the reverse strand, counting down.
AGCAGGAGTGGGCATGCGGTCACCATTCTCAGACACTACCCACTTCTCAGGATCGTAGTGCTCTACAAACTCATCCTGAGTGATCCAACCCTTGAACATGGACCGGGTGAGAAAGAGATTGTCCGGCCTCACCGCAAAATAGATGTGCGCAATCAAGAGGCCAACGAATCCCACCGAGGCAAATCCATGAAGTACGTACATCAAGCCCCACGTCGAGTCCGCGATACCAAGAAGATAGGGATTCGCTTCCCAGAACCAGGTGTCTACCCTGAACATCATCAGGAGCCCCGTGCCGAGAACTGCCAGGGCCGCAAGAGCCGTCACGTGGTGAAACGCCTTGTTTTCAAATGCCCACTTAGCCGTCCTCTCGTCCGGATCCCCACCCCGGCTAAAGAACTCCCTTGCTCGGGCAACCGACTCCACCGTCTCGCGGATACCCAACCACATCGATGCGAGGCTGCCACGACCGATCGTGTCGATCGTGTGGTACACGACGTAGATGCCAAAAACCAGCCCTGAGATCCAGTGAATCGTCACCCAGGGGAACTGGAGCCCGAGGATCGGAACAAACGCAGTGATTAGCAGGGAGAAGGTCGATGCGGCCAGGATCCAGTGTGAAAGCCGAGCACTCCCACCGTGCCTCGTGATCTTATCCGGGATCCCGGCCGCAGTGCCAGAGCCAATCGCCCCACCAGCACCAGCACTCTTCCTCTTGAAGATCGCATGCCCGATGACGAACAACGCGCCCGCCACGACGACCAACCAGAGAACGTTCCAAGCGAGGCCCAATAAGACCTCCTCTCCCCATGGATTTACTGCTCTGCGCACGAAGTCCATGCTAGGCACTCGCCTCCCGGATCGCACGCTTCACCAGATTACGGGTGAGGGCGATCTTGTAAGCATTGAACTGCAAGGGGCGAGCATTTTGTACCGCCAGCCGCCCCGCTTCTTCTAATGTTTCTTCATTGATCGGCCTGCCTGCGATCGCGTTTTCCACTCGTCGTAGCCGTAGCGGACGTGCCGCTGCCCCGCCGATCACGATCCGGGCCTCGAAGATCGTCCCGTTCTGTACGTCCAGCACCGATGCCACATTCCCTAGCGCGAAGTCCCACGATCCCCGGTCCGCTACCTTCTCGAAGTATCCCATCGCTCCGGCCCATCGCCCCGGAATGTGGATCGCCGTCAGTAGGTCCGTCGGCTCCATCACCGTCATTCGCGTGATGTCCGTGCTCGGTCCGATGAAAAAGTTCTCCGCCGGTACCATCCGCGTCCCACCCACGCTTTGGATCTCCATCTGTGCATCTAGTGCTACCAGCGCCGGGCCCGTGTCCGTCGGCGTTACCGCCACGCAACGGTTCGAGTCGAAGATCGCATGCTCCCGGTTCAGTGCATCCGGTGCATTCGCATAGCACGTGTTCCCTCCCGCTCGGTAGCACGGCCACCCACTACGGTAGTACCAGCACCGCGTGTCCTGGGCCACATTGCCGCCCAGCGTCCCCTGGTGGCGTATCTGTGGCGTCGCTACTCGCCCCGCTGCATTCGCCAGGATCGGATACCGCGCGTTTACCTCCGGATGGCTCACCAACTCCTGGAGCCTCGTCATCGCTCCGATCCGCATCCCATCACCGTTTACCTCAATCCCCTGTAGCTCTGCAATCCCTCCTACGTCTACTACCACGCTCGGACTCTTCGCTCGGTCCTTCAGCCAGTCGAACGTGTCCAGACCCCCAGACAGGATCCATGCATCCGACCCATGACTGCGCAAGAGGTCCAGAGCTCCGTCCAACTCCATCGGCTGATAGAGCTCGAACGTTCCCATCATGTCGCGAATCTCGCCCATGGTCGCTCTCCTCTAGCTCCGGGTCACACGTGGGTCTGTAGAGTGGTGTAGCCCGTGGCTCCACCCTCGAGGGCATTCAAAATCTTGTCCAAACTTACGGGCGTCCGTGTAATCGGCATCCCGATCGCATCCTGAATCGCGGAAAGCACGACCGCAGCACCCGCACCGACCGGAGGCTCGCCGATTCCGCGCGAACCAACCGGGTTTTCTCTATCCGGGATGTCCACCGCCGCAAACTGGAACTCGGGCGGGGCGTTCATCATCGTGATGGGCTTGGCGGTGTGAAGGCGCTTGTTCTGATTCACGCCCCAGCGCAGATCGAAGGCCCAATGCTCGAAGCGGGCTTGGCTCATCCCTTGCAGGAGACCACCGCCGACCTGGGCCTTCAGACTCCGCGGATTCAGCACCGTTCCGCAGTCCGCAACCGCCGTGACTTCTTTCACATCAACCTCACCGGTCTCGGTGTCGACCTCTACCACCGTGAACGCAACGACGGTCGATCGCGTGGCCCCGTTGTGCGAGAACTCG
>CAUZHN010000007.1:0-58574 GCA_963579625.1 Gemmatimonadales bacterium UBA6960 | reverse complement strand
TGGGAAAACCCTAGCACCGTGCGCCCGATCTCCTCTAACCCCTCTTCTGCAAACAACGCGACACGATTCAGATAGCGTATATAGTCCCTAACCTCAGCCTCTCGATCGTCTCGGGTCATCCAGCTCGCTCCCACGGTCTCTGATTGGACCATGGGTCCCATCCGGTTGGGTCAGATAGAATCTGGAGAGCCCCTCCGGGGCAACCAAGAGACGGTCGCTAGAGGCGATCGACTCAAACTGGGTGAGGAACCGCCGGGCCGATTGGCGATATCCGTGTAGAACGTACCAGATCTCGGTCGGAACCCGGGCCTCGGCTTCGAGAAAGCAAATGCGGGCAGTACGCAGTGTCTCCAGGTGGGACTCTCGGGTACAGTCCACTAGTACGCAGCTTTCCCGGTAACCGCCTGGCCGAGGATCAGGCCATGAAGGTCATGCGTGCCCTCATACGTGTAGACCGATTCGAGGTTGGCCATGTGTCTCATCGCGCTGTACTCAACAAGAATACCATTCGCTCCGAGGAGCCGCCGAGCCTCGCGTGAGATCTCACACGCCATGTTGACGTTACTCCTCTTCCCAAGTGAGACCTGCTCAGCCGTCATCGCCCCGCGGTCTTTCAGCCTTCCCAACTGAAGAGCTAAGAGCTGACCTTGAGTGATCCCAGTGAGCATATCGGCTAACCTCAGCTGCTGGATCTGCTTCATCGCCAGGGTGCCTCCGAACACGACTCGCTCCCGGGAGTAGTTAACCGCCTCGTGGAAGCACGCCATCGCTGCACCCAGGGCTCCCCACACAATCCCATATCGGGCCTGAGTCAGACAACTAAGCGCACTCTTCAGACCCTCACTGTTCGGAAGAAGTGCATTATCAGGGACCTCCACATTCTCTAGGTGAAGTTCGCTAGAGTCCGAAGCTCGAAGGGAAAGCTTCCCCCTTAGGTCACGTGCCGTGACCCCGGTGTGGTCAGTCGGAACTAGAAATCCCCGGATACCCCGACTGTCACCGATCTCCTGAGTTTGGGCCCAGAGCAGCGCGACATGGGCCATGGATCCATTCGTGACCCACCTTTTGGTACCGTTCAGGAGCCACCCGTCAGGGGTTTTCTTCGCCGTCGTTACCATTCCGACAGGATTCGATCCGTAATCGGGCTCAGTCAGTCCGAAGCACCCTATTTTCTCTCCCGATGCCAGCAGGGGAAGCCAGCTTTCCTTCTGCTCATTACTTCCGAAGGTCAAGATCGGAAACATGACGAGTGCTCCCTGGACCGAGGCGACCGACCGGACGCCGGAGTCACCCCGCTCCAGCTCTTGCATAATGAGACCATAGGCGACGTTATTCCGTCCTGCGCACCCATACTTTTCCGGCAAGTTCGCGCCGAGCATCCCCAACTCACCCATCTGGGGAATCAGCTGAGCCGGAAACCGACCTTCCACGTATGCCTCCTGTATGACCGGAAGAACTTTTTCGTCCACCCACCCGCGCACTGCATTGCGGATCATCCGCTCATCTTCGGATAGGAGAGAGTCGATGTCGTAGAAGTCGACCCCCTGAAATCTCTCAGTCATCTGTGTCCGATCCTCCCTCTGGCCCATGTGTTGAGTTCCGGTTGGGCGGGCTAGCACCATCCTGCACCCGGTTAAACGCCCGGACGCCTTCTCGTCCATCCTCACTGACGAGCGCCGTCAGGAAAAGTTCTCTCTCCTTCTCCAACCCCACTGACAGGGAGTTCTCCAAAGCCGTGCGGATCGATTCTTTCACGAGACGCAGTGAATTGGAACTCCAACGTCCGATGCGACCCGCAACGTCTCGGGCTTTCTCCAGACACCGGCCCTCGTCCACGAGAAAATCGACTAATCCGATCCGATAGGCCTCTTCCGCATCCACCATGTCTCCAGTCAACGAAAGCCGCATCGCCTGTCCAGACCCCACGAGCCTCGTAAGCCGCTGAGTTCCACCACCGCCAGGAATAATCCCCAGGCGGATCTCCGGCTGTCCGAACTGGGCGCTCCGGTCGGCAACTCGAAGGTCGCAGGAAAGCGCAACCTCAACACCACCGCCCAAACAGTATCCGCGCACAGCAGCAATCGTGGGCTTAGGGCACTTCCACACCACGTCGTAGATACGGCGTCCCAACATTTCCTCTCTTTGTTCCATCGCAGTTCGGCCCGCCAATTCCCTAAGGTCGGCACCGGCTGAGAAGGCTCGCTCGCCCGAGCCTGCGAAGATCAAAACCTTAATCTCATCGGCCCGGCTCAGGAGGTCCACCGCATCGATGATCTCCAAACAGAGAGTACCGTTAAGCGCATTTAGCTTGGCCGGTCGATCGAGGAAGATGGTCCCTACCCCCGCATTCCGCTCCACTTGGATCGTCTCGTAACTCACGGCTAACCCCCGTGTGCAGCCTGATCAGTGTCCGAACAGCCGCGCCCCGGAGCTTCCACGACACCACTGGCCAAGAGCCGGTCGATTTTTTCGCGTTCGTATCCCAAATCTCTTAGGATCTCGACTGAATTCTGACCGGCTCGCGGAACTGGACCTCCTCCGCGCGGTCGATCACCGTCAATGCGTAGAGGCAGGGAGACGTCCCTATAGTCCTCGACCTCACCATGCGGCGTGAAAGGAAGGAGTTCGCTCGCAGCCACCTGGGGGTCTCCAGCAACTTCTGCAATGTCCTGGATCGCGGAACACGGCACCAAATATCGACACATCAGCTCCACCATGCTCTCGGTGTCATATGTCCGGATTCGAGGCTCCAAGATGGCCAGCAAAGCTTCGCGATTCTCGACACGCGATGGATTCGAATTGAACCGGGAATCTTCAACAAGACCTACCAATTCAAGGGCTTCGCAAAGTCGAACGAAGATCGAGTCGTTTCCACCTGAGATCATGACGTGCCCGTCTGCTGTGGCGAAAGCCTGATAAGGGACGATCGGCGTTAACCCTGAACCCATGCGACCAGGGACCTCACCGGAAGCAAAAAATCCCATCAGATGATAGGAGATCCAGCCAACAGCCGTGTCCAAAAGCGCCGTGTCGAGGCAAGCTCCCTTCCCCGTAGCATCCCGTGTTCGAAGCGCGCTGAGTATAGCGATCGCCGACCACATTCCTGTCCCAAAGTCGACCACGGATCCTCCTGTTCGCGCAGGGGGTCCGTCTGGATGACCAGTCACTGACATGATCCCTGCAAAGGCCTGGATTAGGGGCTCATATCCAGGCAGTTCCTTCAGGGGCCCACGATCCCCGAATGCCGTAACGGACAAGTAGATGATATCCTCCCGTATAGTCCGAATCGAACCGTAGTCAAAACCCAATCTCTTGGGGACTCCAGGGCGAGAAGACTGTAGAAACACGTCAGAACGAGCGGCCAAATCCCGAAGGACCCGCCGACCCTCGTCTGTCTTGAGGTTAAGAACGATGCTGCGCTTATTTCGGTTCGCGGCCAGGAAAAGTGTGCCGTCTGTCCCCCAGAACGGGGGGCCCCAGGCCCGTGCCGGGTCCCCCCCTGGCGGCTCGACCTTGATGACTTTCGCGCCCAAATCGCCTAGGATTTGCGCGCAAAAGGGGCCTGCAAGATTCTGCGTGACGTCGCAAATGGAGAGGTCGGACAGGGGATCCATCAAGTGTCGGCCGTCCTAGTTTCAAGCCTGCTGTGTCTGGGGATCGACGGCGGCGCAAAACCTAGACGCGTCCAGATCACCAACGCAAGCGCAGAAGGGCCTAACGACCACTGGATAAATCTCTTATCTGAACGGATAAAGGATGCAACCTGAGCTTTTGTTACCCACAGCCATGGGTATGTATGATTATGCGTTTATATAGTATGTTTATGGGTAAGCACCCCTCATGCGGACAACAGCAAGACGGAGATAAAAGTGCAGCCAAATAGAGTAGTGCTCGCATACAGTGGTGGTCTCGATACCGCTTGCATCCTAAAAACCTTGCTTGATCAAGGCCACGAAGTGATTGCATACATAGCGGATGTGGGACAAAAAGAGGACTTTGGAAAGGTGGCTGAGCGCGCCCGAGACACGGGGGCCCACAAGGTCTTCGTAGAGGATCTTCGGCACGAGTTCGTAACGGACTTCATCTTCCCCGCGATCGCCGGCAACGCAGTCTACGAGAACCGATATCTCCTTGGGACAGCGCTGGCTCGTCCCGTCATCGCAAAGCGCCAGGTAGAAATCGCTCTACAGGAAGGCGCTGGAGCAGTATCCCATGGAGCCACTGGAAAGGGGAATGACCAGGTCCGCTTTGAGTTCGCGTTCGCGGCGTTGGCACCTGGACTCAAGGTTATCGCACCATGGAAGGAACGTGAATTCCTCGAACGTTTCCAAGGACGGACCGATCTGCTGGCGTTTGCTCGGGAGTTTGAGATCCCGGTGGAGGCCACGGCCGAGAAACCTTTCTCAAGTGATGAGAACTTGATGCATCGGTCATATGAGGCAGGTATCCTTGAGGACCCGGACACCCCTCCCCCCGAGGATATGTTTCGGTTAACGCGCTCTACTAAAGAGGCACCGGAGTCACCCACTCGTCTAGCCATCTACTTCCACGATGCGATACCAGTCAAAGTCGAAAATCTGGATGACGGCACCCTTCATACCGAACCAGTGGAACTCTTCGAGTACCTGAACCAGCAGGGAGGGATAAATGGGGTAGGAAGAATCGACATGGTGGAGAACCGATTTGTAGGGATCAAATCTCGAGGAATCTACGAGACCCCGGGGGGCGCAATTCTTCACCATGCCCTCCGAGATCTGGAGGGAATGGCGATGGATCGGGAAGTGCTCCGCCTCAGGGATATGTTATCGCCTCGCTTCGCCGAGCTCATTTACAATGGGTTCTGGTTCTCACCAGAAATGGATTTTATCCAGGCTTCCTTCCGACAGTCTGCCAGACTCATCGATGGGCGTGTACGGGTGGAACTCTACAAAGGAAATGTTATTTCGATGGGCCGACAGTCATCCACCTCGTTATACGACCAAGAATTGTCCTCCATGGACATGGCCGGCGGTTACGACCAAGAAGACGCACAAGGGTTTATCCGTGTCAACGCGCTGCGACTTCGGGCACACAAGCTGATCCTTCGAAAGACTGGAGGCGAGTCGACCGAGGACTGAACCTCAGCCAGTCGTGTACACCATGACTTGATAACAATTCACTACACTGCGTGGCAGAAGAGCCACTTGGAATCGAGGGTGGAGAATACGGCACCTTCCGAGATTCGGTGGATGGAGCGGATCTTCAGCACCTTCCGGACTGACAGTGAGATGTCACGGTGAATAGAGGTGGGTGCGCCTTCTCATCTAGCCCGGACCAGACTCGGAAGCCGTGAGCCCCTCCTTTGCCCGATTGAGCGCGTGATTGAACTCCTGGCGTGCCCGTGGATCCTCCTCCACCTTAATACCCTCCGACAAAGCACCCCAAGCCCCTTCGGATCCTACCTGACCCAATCCCCATGCTGCGTGTCCACGAACGAGCGCATCCGGATCAGACAATGCACCGACAAGAGCGGGGACTGCCTCGACAGAGCCCCAGTTCCCCAATGCCACAGCCACGTTACGTAAGAAGCCTGCCCTCCCTGCTCGCCGGATCGCCGACCCCCGCGAAAACGCCTCCCAGGCCACTTCGTCCATTCCCATCAGCTCGGTGAGTAGCGGTGCATCGGTTCCGGGATGATTCGGAGTTGGCGGGATCCCGGACTGCTCTGAAACGGGCCCCTCCAACTCCACACCAGTGGGTCGCTCACCAGGACCCCGGGCGGCGTATCCTGGCTCAATCGCCGGTTCCGCAAACCGGCGATTGAAGGGACAAACTTCCTGGCAGATGTCACAGCCATAGATCCGGTTTCCGATGAGGGGTCGCAGCTCCACAGGGATCGGTCCGGAGTGCTCGATCGTGAGGTAGGAGATGCAGCGCGACGCATCCATGACGGGCCCGCCCGAGGGACCTCGGCCCAGAAGTGCCGAGGTGGGGCACGCATCCAGACACGCCTCACAGCTCCCACAGTGGTCTACGTCCACGGGAGCGTCTGGCTCCACTTCTACACCGAGGAGGAGAACCCCCAGGAAGAAGTAGGAGCCCTGACGAGGATGAATCAACATCGTGTTTCTCCCGAACCAGCCCAATCCTGCTCGCTGCGCAAACTCTCGTTCCAAAATCGGACCGGTATCCACATAAGCGCGCGCCGGCACCGGTCTTCCTTCCACCTCCTCAAACCGATGGTGCACTCGCTGAAGAGCGTTTTTCACGACCCTGTGATAGTCGCGACCCCGTGCGTAGCGGGCTATGACACCGCGGCGAGAATCATCAGGGACACCATCGGGATCTTCCTGGTGGTAATTCTGCGCCACGACGAGTACCGTCCCTACCTCCCCCAGGATCTCGCTGACGTCGGCTCTCCGAGCCAGCGCAGAAGGCCGCGCCAGGTAAGTCATCGAGCCGTGGCGCTTCTCTTCGATCCATGCGTTCAGAAAATCCAGGTGCTCAGATGGATCGGGCCCACAAATTCCCGCCAACTGAAAGCCCTCTTCTTGAGCTAGACGCTTGAGTACCTCAGCTCGATTCACAGAAGGCCTTACCGCCTGAGGATCGGAACGCTCACCCACTCTTCCGGGTCCATCGGTCCCCATCCCTAGATCGATACTTCTCGAGAGTTCGCAGGAGGGCGTTGTCCAGATCGATTCCCTGTTCATTGGCCATGACAAGCAGGACAAAAAGAACGTCCGCCAATTCGAGTGCTAGATCCTGCTCGGGCTCTCCGCTCTTCTTGGGCTTCTCCCCGTACCGGTGATTCAGCTCCCTTGCGAGTTCTCCGACTTCCTCGGTGAGCCGCGCCAGATTCACCAAAGGTGGCCAGTAGCCTTCCTCGAACTGCGAGATCCACTCGTCGACTCGTCGCTGGGCCTCCTTCAGTTCCATATCATCGTCAACTTCCGGGCTGGATCACCAGTTTGCCGCACACTTCCCCGGCTTCGAGCAACCTGTGCGCTTCACGGGTCTGATCTAGGGGAAGAACCCTGTCGATCGTCGGGGTCAAGATCCCCGTGAAGACCATGTTCATCACTTCACGAAACTCACTCGGGCTTCCGGTCGTGCTGCCGAGGATAGTCAATTGTTTCCAGAAGACATGTCGCAGATCTGTCATCGCGTTCGGACCCGTTGTGGCCCCATAGGTCACCAGCCTCCCGCCAACATTAAGTGCTTTGATCAAATCCTCCCATGCTGCCCCTCCCACCGAATCGAGTACTAGATCGACTCTGCGCTTGCCGGTCGCTTCCTTCAATAGCTCGCCCAACATCCCCTGTTGGCGATCGATGACCACGTGCGCTCCTAGCTCTCGTAGCCTCTCAGCACTCTTTTGCCCCGCTGTCACTGCGAAAACAAATGCTCCTGCCCGCACCGCTATCTGAATTCCCGCGGTCGCCACTCCGCCAGAACCTCCGGTAATCAACACCCGCTCGCCCGGACGCAGACGGCCGCGGTTGATCAATGCCCGCCACGCGGTCACAAACACGAGGCCCGCCGCGGCCGCCTCTTCGAAGGATATGGCATCTGGGATCTGCATAAGGTTGGCCGCTGGAACAATCGTGTATTCGGCCAGTCCGCCCTGGGTGTGCTCACCCAATACCCTGAATTTCGGGTTTGGCAGGTTGTCCCCTCGTCGGGCCCCTTCGTACCACTCCCAATCAAGGGACGGATCAACAACAACCCGTGTTCCCTCAGGGACACCGTCCACACCGGGCCCGACCCGATCCACCTCCCCGGCGATGTCCGAGCCACCGATATGCGGCATGGGAATTGGGATCGTCGCGCCCCGTCGTAGCCACAGATCGAGGTGGTTTAACGAGGTAGCTCTTACCTGGATCCGAACCTCTCCAAGGCCCGGCTCAGGGACGGCAACATCCGATATGCAGATGACTTCCGGTCCACCGTGCCGGGAGAACAGTGCGGCTCGCATGCGATCCCTCAAAAACCGTCAAGGATGGACGCTCGAGGCCGGCGTGAGCACCAGCCTGTTCTCCCAAGTCCCATCACCAAGTTGACCACTGTCATTCCCTCCCCAGTATAGAATTAGATCGTCAGCCGCCAGGCCGGAGGTGTGAAGGTGTCCTACGGCCAGCGCACACAATCGATACCAGCCGCTCACTGAGGCACAAAGCGGGGTTCGATCTGCCCGAAACCGACTGCTCCCCAGCAAAATACGAGGTCGTGGCCGTCAGGCCGACAACCGTCGCTATACGCACGGCTCGCGTGCCTACACAGACTGAGTTTCCGAATGGGACCCACAGAATAGTGGGACGAAACCCAAGCAATAACCCTGCGGGAATCGCTCACACCCCGCAAGTCCCAAACTGGGGCCCGCGAGGTCCATCTGGAACAACTCTTCTCCTTTCCGGGTCCTCCCTCTGGGAAGACCTGAGACTCTCATATACTCCCCGGCCCCTCAATTCCCCCGGCTAGAAGTGGTTGGCCACACGCCCCTTTGGAGGTTCCTCGTCGACAACACCATCAGCAGCATCAGAAGTGAGTTCGAGCGCTACCACGCCGTAGCGGAGGGCGCGCTGACCCAGATGGGTCATGATGCCTTCTTCCACGCCTCCGATTCAGACGCGAACAGCGTAGCGATCCTGGTCAAACACATGGCCGGAAACCTCACATCCCGTTGGACGAACTTTCTCACGACCGACGGTGAGAAACCCCAAAGAGATAGGGACTCTGAGTTCGAATTGACCCCAGAAGACATTCGGGAGACCCTCATGACACGCTGGTCGGCGAGTTGGCAGCTAGTCTTCCATGAACTGGGACAGTTGAACGATGCGGACCTCGGTCGAGCGGTCTACCTCCGAGGGCAGTCGCTGAGCGTGAGCGCCGCGCTCCTCAGGCAGCTCGCCCACACTGTGTATCATGTGGGCCAGATTGTCACACTGGCGCGCCAACAGTCGAAGAGCTGGCAGTCCCTCAGCGTACCACGTGGTTGGTCCACAACTCTTAACGAACGGATGAGAAACGGATGAGACTAGCCACCCGCATGAGCAGATTGGGAACTGAAACCGCATTCGAAGTCCTGGCGCGTGCCAAGGAACTTGAGCGGCAAGGCCGAGATGTCATCCACCTCGAGATCGGAGAGCCTGATTTTGACACTCCTGCAGAGATCGTCGAGGCGGCGAAACAAGCGCTCACCGACGGTTACACTCACTACGTACCCGCTGCTGGGATTCCCGAAGTCCGACAGACTGTCGCGGATCATGTTTCACGGACCCGCGGGATTGATGTCCACCCCGAAGAGGTCGTCATAACTCCGGGGGCCAAAGTTATCATCTTCTCTCCGATGTTGTCCCTACTCCAGCGTGGCGACGAGGTAATCTATCCAGACCCCGGGTTTCCGATCTACGAGTCTATGATTCGCTTTACCGGGGCAACGCCGGTGCCCATCCCACTCAGATTCGATAGGCAATTCACCTTTGATCCGGACGAGCTGCTCGCGAAGCTGACGGACCGCACAAAACTGGTCGTATTGAACTCCCCTCAAAATCCGACCGGAGGCGTTGTCCCGGTCGCGGATCTGGAGGCACTAGCCGCCGGACTCGCGGATCGAGACCTGATGGTCCTCTCCGACGAGGTCTATAGTGAGATCCTCTATGAGGGGGAACACCTCTCTATCAGCAGTTTTCCGGGCATGAAGGAACGTACGATCATCCTTGACGGATGGTCGAAAACCTATGCGATGACCGGGTGGCGTCTCGGGTTCGGCGTAATGCCCCAGCCTCTGGCAGAACAGGTAACAAAGCTTCAAGTCAACTCCGTCTCCTGCGCTCCGGCCTTTTGCCAGATAGCCGGCGCAACGGCTCTTCGGATGGACCGAGGAGCCGTGCACCAAATGGTGAGAGAGTTTCGGCGGAGGCGGGACACGATCGTGGACGGCCTCAACTCAATCCCGGGTTTCCAGTGCCTCCGGCCCAAGGGCGCTTTTTATGTCTTCCCGCGGATCACCGAGACTGGCCTGTCGGCGAACGAGTTACAGAGGCAATTGCTAGAGGAAGCCGGAGTCGCCGCTCTCGCGGGCAACTCGTTCGGAAAGAACGGAGAGGGGTTCCTCCGGTTCTCCTACGCAACCTCAGTGGAAAACATCGAGGAGGCACTAGATCGCATCCGACGCCACCTCGCCGCCAAAGCATGACACGTAGCTCCAGTCTTTGGTCTTTAGATTCCCCATGGCGGCCTCACCGCCAGTGCTTCAGCTGAAACTGGCCCTCGAAATGTTCGGGGCTCACTCGCCCCAGGTCCCGAGTCGTCATAGCCTGCGGACAGCATGAAGACTCACGACCAATGTCAAGAAGCTCTCTTCGACGACGTCGAGCTCGAGCTCGGTTTCGCCCTGGATCTGGTTTTCTGGACCGAGATGCACTGCCATCCAAACCGCAACCAGCTGACCGTCGACCTCCAACCCCCTTCCTCATTAGCCTCCACCCTTCAGAACAAGGTTCTTGCGGCCCGATCTGAACGAGCAGGAAGGCTCTTGTGCAAGATCGTAGACGCCCGGTCGATGATTGGAATGACACTGGAGAACCCAAGCCCCACATCCCATATGGGCAGGATCGCCTCTTGGACCCCGTCGGCTACCTCAATCCACTGAGTGGAACCGAAGGGGCCGGTCCCGGATACTTCCAGACCCGAACATGCCCAAGTGGCCCCTATCTGTTTCCACCTCCCGCGCAGAGCTTACTTTCCTCATCGGGACAGTAGCGTATGATCTTCGCTGGAGAAAAGATGTCATCAGAGGACAAGCACCCCCGGACTGATTCAATCGATGGTGGACCCGCCAACTGGGACGTGCTCGCGGGGACGGATGCTACGCTGGGAGGTTACATAAAGGAGCACAGCCGTCCTCCCGCCTTCGAAGGTATGGACGGAGAGCCGTATTCAGTCTCGCCCGAAGTGGAGAAGACCCCGAATTTAGGGGCACCTTACGAGGGCTACCTTGTGTTCCCTCGCTGGGCCACAATGGGACTGGGAGTGGTGGCACATCTGGAGACCCCGACGCTACTTGCAGGAGACAGCCCTGACGCAGTACTTGAAAAGTTGGGGGAGATCCCCCTCCTGACAGTGAAGAAACTCCTAGATGATGCAATCCGGCGGGCAGAACTTCCATGACGGAAGCTCTGCCCAATCTCGGGCCCTACAAGGTCGGCAAATCCGAGGCTCTCCTTCTGCGTGTAACGGAGATCTTCCACTCAATCCAAGGCGAATCCACCTGGGCTGGAATGCCCTGCACCTTCGTGCGCCTCACCGGATGCCCCCTCCGCTGCATCTGGTGCGATACAACCTATTCCTTTCATGGAGGGGAAAACGTCTCCCTCGAGCACATCTTGGAGCGGGTCAGGGTGATCGACTGTCCTCTCGTCCAGATCACGGGTGGTGAGCCACTCGTCCATCCGAACGCATTTGAACTGGCCCGTCGACTCCTCTCGGAAGGGTACACAGTGTTGATCGAGACTTCAGGATCAGAGGACATCTCCACCCTCGACCCTAGGGCCCACGTGATCATGGACCTGAAGTGTCCGGGTTCGGGAGAGTCCCCGAGGAACCGCTGGGAGAACCTCAATCATCTGGACGACGGGGATGAAATCAAGTTCGTCATCTCCGACCGGACGGATTACGAATGGAGCCGTGGCATAATCGCGGAACGAGAGCTGGATCGGCGCGTGCAAGAGGGCTCCCTAAACGCGGTATTGATATCACCGGTCTGGGGATCAGATGGCCCCAATCTAGAGGATCTCGCAGGCTGGATTCTGGAAGACAGACTTCCCGTGCGAATCCAGACGCAACTTCATAAGCACATCTGGGACCCAACACGCAGAGGTGTGTGAGCGCATGTCCCCGGGCACGAACCCCAGCGATGTGCTGGGAGCTCTCAGCCAGAGAACACGACTTACCCAATATCGGGGACCACATGACGATCCGGAGCCCCGCTCGGATGGGTGGGTGGCAGCTGTGGCCGTGATCCTTCGTCCTGGAAGAACTTCACCTGAGACACTTCTCATCGAGCGGGCCACAGTTGACGAGGATCCGTGGTCTGGACATATGGCCTTCCCGGGCGGGCGGCGAGACCAAGAGGATCGTTCGTTGCTCGAGACCGCGATTCGTGAGACCCGTGAAGAAACCGCGATCGAGCTGGACGTCTACGGGAAGGCGCTCGGCCAGCTCCAAGTTGTTCAACCCGAGGGGAGAGGATCACCGGAAGCTTCTATCCTCCCGCTCGTATTCGCTGTGCCTGCCCGCACTTCTGCTCGGACGGATTCCGCCGAGGTGGCCCAAACCTTCTGGATCCCTATAAACCATTTTAGGGATTCGCAAGCGCGAACGGCCTACCACCTCCAGGTCGAGGATCGAACCGTCTCTTTCCCGGCAATCGCCATTGAGGACCGCGTGGTCTGGGGCCTCACCCGGAGGATACTCCACGATCTGCTTAACCGGATTCCTTGAACTCTGGTTAGAAGTACAGTGGGTTCCGTTACAAGCACTGTACTTCCCCAACTGCCTCTTAACCCTATCCGAACAACTCGGACTGTTCACCAGTAGAACTGGTCACAGTCTCTTCGTGGCCGGTCTCATCCCTCATGATCGGCGGTGCGACTGACGCGTTCGTTCCCTCCTCACTAGTGATGCTCCTAGCAACTTCTACTATACGGTCTTCGGTCGAAAACTGTACCACCCGAGTCCCACGAGTCCGCCGGCCCTGCTCAGGCACCGATTCCACGTCGATATGGGTCACTTTTCCGCTCGCTGTGACAATCGTGACCGAGTCCTTCCCGACAACCTCAAGCGCTCCCACAAGGCTGCCCCCGATCGCCCTCGAGGGAAACGCCATCATTCCCAGACCACCGCGTTTCTGAAGGGGGAAATCTGCCACAGGCGTTCGCTTCGCCCACCCTTCCTCACTCATGGTGAGCACCGCCGCATCTCTCCGCACCAGGATGACGCCAACCACCTGGTCATTCCCCTGGAGGTTAATCCCCTTCACCCCCTGAGCGGTGCGCCCCATGATTGACACGTCCTTCTCCTCGAACCTGATTGCCCTCCCCTCCCTGGTGAGAAGCATCACCTGAGCCCGCTCATCGGAGAGGACCACTTCAATGATCTCATCCTTTTCCTTCACGCCAGCGGCGATAACTCCACCAGCCCGAGGGTTCGCAAATTCATCCAATACCGTCCGCTTTACGATGCCTCCCCGGGACACGAAGAGGAGGACCTTTCCCTTGGCATCCAATTCCTCTACCGGCACGAGAGCTATGATCCGATTGCTCCGTTCAGCATTCGTAAGGGCGTAGATCGACCGCCCCCGAGAAGCTCGCGCTGACTCCGGAATGTCCAGGACCGAGAGGAAGTAAGCACGCCCTTGCTCCGTAAACGCAAGCAGCCAACCCTTAGTCCGTGCCGTAAATACCCGCTCCAGCCAGTCATCCTCATAGCTCTCCATGCCAGCTAGCGCCTTCCCGCTCCTCAAGCGCCGTTGATAGAGATGCACTGGAATGCGTTTGACGAAACCCTGGTGACTGACGGTGATTACAACATCTTCGTCAGCGATCACATCTTCGACCAGGGTTTCCTCCTTCCCAGTCTCCTCCAAAATCATTGTTCGCCGACCATCCCCGAAACGCTGGGTCAGCGCGTCGATTTCCCGAAGTATCACCCTAAATTGTTCGGATTCACTGGCAAGGATCTTCCTGAGATCGGTGATCAGTTCCTCCAGTGCCGATCGCCGCTCTTGGAGTGTTTCACCCTCAAGAGCAGTGAGTTGTCTGAGCCTCATGGCCAAAATTGCATCGGCCTGCGCTTCCGACAATCCAAACCGGTCCTGAAGGCCCCTGAAAGCCCCCTCTCGATCCTGTGATTCTCGGATTATCTGGATCACTTCGTCGATCTGGTCCAGCGCCAGCAGAAGCCCTTCCACCACGTGCAGATCGGCCTCGGCCTTCTCTAGGTCATGACGGGATCTCCGCACCACCACTTCGAGCCGGTGATCCCGGTACCGCTCGAGGAGTTGCTTGAGATTGAATTCCTTGGGCTCCCCACCATCGAGAGCGAGCAGGATCGCTCCGAAATTGGCCTGCAGATGCGTACTCCGAAAAAGAATCTTCAGCACCGGCGAGACTTTCCTTCCTCGCTTCAGCTCGATGACGAGTCGCATCCCATCCCGGTCGGACTCGTCACGTACTTCTGTCACGTCGTCCAACTTCCTCTTCCGGGAAAGGGTCACGATCTGCTCGATGACTCTGGACTTGGAAATCCCGTAGGGGAGCTCGCTAACCACGAACTGCTCTCTTCCATCCCGTAGGGCTTCCTTCCGAATTCGCGCCCTCATGACGATCCGGCCCCGGCCCGATTCGTACATCTGTTTAATGCCGTCGGTCCCCACGATGAAACCGCCAGTCGGGAAGTCCGGCCCCGGGAGTCGCCCCATAAGGTCTCTCACTGTGCAGTCCGGATCCTCTACAAGATGCCGGAACGCAGCCGCGACCTCCATCAAATTGTGGGGAGGTATGTTCGTCGACATCCCCACAGCGATTCCTGCCGAGCCGTTCACCAATAGATTCGGGAGCCTTCCAGGAAGCACAGACGGTTCGACCAGACGACCATCGAAGTTTGGACCCCAGTCTACCGTTTCCTTGTCAAGATCAGCCAAGAGTTCGAGGGACACAGCGGCCAACTTGGCTTCGGTATATCGGTAGGCTGCGGCAGCATCTCCATCGATGGATCCGAAGTTCCCTTGACCATCGATTAGCGGATAGCGTAAGGAGAAGTTCTGGACCATCCGGACCAGGGTATCATAGACGGCCGTATCGCCATGAGGATGGTACTTTCCGAGCACCTCTCCCACCACCGTCGCGCACTTCTTATAGGGACGATCCGGAAGCAATCCGAGCCCGCCCATGGCGAACAAGATCCGACGATGAACCGGCTTGAGACCATCTCGGACGTCGGGGAGTGCACGCTGAACGATCACACTCATGGAGTAGTCGAGAAACGCTTCTCGCATCTCTTCTTCGATCAGACGAGGGAGGATTCGCTCCCGCTTCTGGGCCATGCTCATCCTAACTCCTGGTGCTTTATGGGACGATCGGTCCGGCGCCCCTATGATGTCTCGCACTGACGTTCCACGGAAGATGGGTACCTGCTAGAGATATCTGCGAGGACCGAAAGGCAAAGCTGTACACAGCGTCGATCTGTGGGAGAGCCTCCTTCTGAAAGGTCTCCTTTGTGGACAGACCCGTTCCTGCCGAATCCGTCATGACATTGGTATTGGTATAGGTCAATCCGGGAACACGAATGACCTGACAACTTCCTCGTCCTGGGGCCCACCATTCATCACCTCAACTAACACGCTCATTCCCTGCCCGATGTCCCTCACCCGGCCGAGCACTGAAAGAGCATGGGCAAAGTCGAAGTACGCGGCCACCGATGGCTCCGCCACCGGGTGCGTCGCGAGAACGTGAAGATCCATCTCTGACCGCAGATACTCCACGATCGCGTGAACAGCCCTCTCCACTTCCATCTGCTCGCCGAGCGTCGACAGTGAAAGGTCACCCGTGAGGCGGCCAAGAAGGGATTTGATAGCCGCCCGCGTAACGCTTGGCGTAGAGGGACCGCTCGTGGGTCGGGCCTCCAATAACGCCCGCGCACCACTACGAAGTACAGTGAGCTCTTCGTAGTTGCAGGTCAAAATCACGAGACCTCCAGTACGTGATGCGTAGGGGCCAAGCCCTTGATCCGTATTCAGTACCTAGCATAATCGAACTAACAGCGCAAATCCTTCTCTGCCCTAGTCACCATCCGGGGCCCGATGACCAATCCTACGATAAGGTCGATCAGCGCGTGCGCCATGATTCCCGGCACGAGACTCTCTGTCATCAGTACTGAAGTGGCCAACACGAAGCCAATCAGGGCGGTCCTCAGGATTCCAACCGAACCCTGGTACGCATGGAGGACTCCGAACGCTACTGACGAGAGACCAGCGGCTATCCAGGGCGCGGGAATCAGAAGTTGGATTGTGGTTAGCGCGTACCCACGATACGCAATCTCCTCGCCCAACCCCGCCACGATGGACAAACCCACGAAGAACCGTTTTTCCAACCCGGTCCGTGGAATCAGTTTCAGCACGAAGTCGGAGGGTCCACCGGCGCTGCGACTTTCCGCCGGCCAAAATGCGCCGATGATCGCCAGACCAGCGATCGTGATCCCACCCACCCAAGCCGCCATCTCCCATCCGGGAATCCAGAATATACCGAGTCCGGCCATGCCACTTGAGGGCACCCCGAAGCCGAGCGCCACGGCACCGATGATGACAATGGTTCCCGCGGACCCGATGTACATGGGGATTCGCTCGATCTCATGCACTCTCAAGAGGGGCAGCTGTGCCACCGCAAGCGATGGCAGAAGCAGGTAGAACAGGCCAAGCCCCAGAGTCTGCCAGAAACCCGATGCCGTGGTCAGAAAGATTGTGACCACTCCTACCACGGTGAGCCCCAGACTGAGGCGTAACCGGTGATCGACCTTGGCGGCTAGCTGTTCGGCGGAGGTAGTTTGGACCGAATCAGACATTTGCATCATCCCATCCCTTCCGAGACAAGGCGACGCTAGGGCAACCGCCCACACACCCCAATAACCACTGTACTTCCCCAACACTCCTTGTGAGGTTTCGGATGCATAAACCGAGTCGGCCATCCATGCTCGATCTCATCGATCCAGACCAAGAGTGACATGACACCATCCGAGACGACGACACCTGCCATCCTCAAGGTCATCGACACCCTGGATCATCCTCACGGGAACCGAATCCTTCGCACGAGGGTGCTCGAGGGAACACCACCAACCGTCGGCGAACTGAAAAATTCATGGCTTCTTGCTCGAGGCCCTGATGGAACCGAAGTCGAGATACGTGTCGTCGGGTTCCCCGTTTTTGGGGGGAAACTCTCTGACGCGCGGATTCGCTCTACGGGACGGGTTGACCTTGTCATAGGGGGCAATGGGGATGTGGGCTCCATCTCGCGCACGTGGAGGCTGTACAGGATAGAGCCGAGAGCCACTCGTTAATTGGCACTAGGACTAAAGTGCAGAATCCTGGTTTCCATCTGGGCCATCCGACGCCGATCCCTCCTCCGACCGTCGAATGTACTGCGGGCCTTCGGACTGGAAAGTACGCCTGAACCAGGAACGGAAGTCACCCTCACGGCCAGGATTCGCGGCTCGGTAAGCGACCGAGACGTCGCTGAATCGATCACTCTGGGTAGCGAATATGAACTCATCCAGATAGCCGGACTCGTTAGCGTAGACGAGCTCATCGAGCGGACCGAAGGGTTGCGTATCAAACACCGAGCGGCCCAAGAGCCATACTTCGGCCACTCGCTTTAGAATTGCCCTCTCCGCTCCGTAGCCCGATTGGCCTTCCGCCTCCGGGAGTACTTCTGCCAGAGTACCCCATTCATCCATGAGGCGTAGATATCCGTACACGAGATACGCTGCCTCCACATCTGCCGCTGCTGCGAGCAGAGTAAGATCGACGGTGTCGGCCACGATCTCGAGGGAGTCCCACGGATAGCCACCCTCCTGTACCGCTGCAATGCGGATGAGGAAAGCAGGATCAAGATTGATCCTATCGAGCTCCGGTGTTAACCACTGCTCGATCTGTCCCATCCGCTCCCCGTTCGCCTGAATCCGCTCACCCGAATAGACGATGATCGATCTCGGTTCCGGTGTAGGCAGGCGATTTGAGCATGCGGCCACAGATGATATCAGCAGAAGCCAAAAGGCACTGGCCCGTTGTGGATGTTTCATGCGCTCGTCCTCTCGAAATCCGTTCCGCCTAGCAAGCGCCTGCACCACCCCGTGGTCACAATCCCAGTGATGATCGGATCAATGGGCTGATCCGATCCGGAGTCCAGGGAGGATTGAAGGTGAGCTGGACCTTCGCCGTCTTCACGCCATCGACTCCGAGAACCGCTTCTTCGGCCATGTGCACAATCTCTTCTGCCACAGGGCACATCGGGCTAGTCAGGGAGATACGGACATCCACGTGCGACTCCTCGACCTCAACGCCGTAGACCAGTCCCAACACCACTAGGTTCAGGTTTAGTTCCGGATCCTTCACGGTCTTCAGCGCATCTAAAACATCCTTTTCAGTCACAACTATCTACCTCCTCTCTGATAAACTTCCGGGCAAACATACACTAGAAATGCTCTGTTCCCATCGACCTGATCCGCACCGCTCGTAGATTTGGCATTTTATTCGGCGACGACGATTCCGACATGCGCTCTAGAACCAGAACGCCCTCCTGATCCTTTCCTCCAGGGTCTCAGCCGTATTCCCCCGGCAGCCCGCAGGGTCGAATCCGCTGTCGAACTCAGACGCGTTCGCTCCAATTGAAGGAAACTGATCCCTTATGAGTACATCCGGATCCTCCACGCCGAACGAGATCAGCATGCGATCTCCGGCCCGGATCACCCTGTTGGACGCCGGCAGCACGACAAATCCGTTCAGGACGAAGGTGAGCCGACGACCGACGTCCTCCCCGTACAGTTCTCCCTTGTCCGTGAAAAGCCAGTCAGAGCCAATCCCCCATCCGAGGTTTTGGAGAAGGTGACCCCAGGTCGACCCGCCGTGGTGAATGTGCACGACGTCGGGGTTGTTGTCGTGGAGGTGGACGCGCTGGGGAGCGGTGATGTTGGATGTCTCAGAGGAGCAGGCGGCGGCATCTTCCATGTACTGATCGCCGGTGAGATCGACCCGCTTCCCGTCCACCCAGAGAGCCCAGTTCGCATGATAATGAATCGAATCGAGTGGCGGCATTGACACCAGCCGCACCAGCCCAAACCCGAGAACCCCGATGACGAGACCCAAGGCCAGAGACAACATTGTTCTGGATTCCAGCATTCCCTCCCTCTCACTCTGGACTTCCTGTAGACTATGAAAGACCCGGCCCCGCACCACCCCATTGGAGCATTCTCTACCCTCACCCTCGCATGACTTACCCCGGAAGAGAGCGAACTGAGCCGGAAGTGCTTCCCGAGAGGCTCTCCCAAATTCACCCGGGGGTTCCCCCCACCGGAGCGGGCAAGGTATTATGGGCCGCGATCCTGGAGCCACGGTGCTCCCCGTAGCCCCGGTATCAGAAAGAGCTACAGGTTAACGTCTCCACTGGCTGTTCGTACCAACAGACCTCAGAGCTACCTCACATGGAAGAGCAACGAGCCCACTGGGGATCGAGCCTCGGCTTCATCCTCGCTGCCACAGGAAGCGCAATCGGTCTTGGGAACCTGTGGAAATTCCCTTTCATCACCTGGAATAACCAGGGCGGAGCGTTCGTTCTGGTCTACCTAGTCTGTATCGCCGCGATAGGGTTGCCAATCATGATGGCCGAACTCCTGATCGGCCGGAAAAGCCAGCGTAGCATTGTGGGAGCCCTCAAGGAAGCAGTGGGGCCGATCTGGGGGATCGTTGGGGGCTGGGGCGTTCTTTGTGGGTTCATCCTGCTCAGCTACTATACGGTGATTGCGGGATGGTCCCTCTTCTACTTCGTAAGAACACTCGGCTGGTCCATCACAGCTTTTCCTGGGGACCTTCAGACGGGGAATCTGTTTGCAGAACAAGCAGGAAATGGAGTTCTTCAGCTAGGACTCTCTCTCCTCTTCAGCATTGCCACGGTCTCAGTCGTATACCTTGGGATTCACAAGGGCATCGAGCGCCTCACTCACACGGTTCTCCCGATTCTTTTCGGGATTCTCCTACTTCTTCTTTTCAGCGCCCTGAGAATGGAGGGCTCTGGCGAGGCCATCGCGTTCATCTTCCGCCCGAACTTCGGTGAACTTGAGCCGAGCGGTTTCCTCGAGGCACTTGGTCACTCCTTCTTCACACTGTCACTTGGGATGGGGGCGATGATCACGTATGGCTCCTACATCGACCGGACTCAGTCGATCGTGACGACATCAGCGGTGATCGTCCTCCTCGACACACTGATTGCACTCATCGCCACGGTCATCATGTTTTCCGTGATCTTCTCCGTCGCGGGGATGGAGGAGCAGGTCGGTGCTTCAACGGTTGGGATGCTCTTCATCTCACTCCCGGAACTCTTCTACTCCGAGGTCCCCTTCGGAAGACTCTTAGGGCCACTCTTTTACGTGCTCATTGCGCTCGCTGCTCTCACCTCAACGATATCACTCTTGGAGGTCGTTGCGAGCTACCTTATTGATGAGCACGGGGTGGCACGTCACAGGGCTACACTGGTCTGCGGTGTCGTGGTCTTCGGCTTCACGATCCTCGCGGCTCTATCATTCGGTGCAGTCCCGGAGCTTTCCAATTTCGCGATCTTCGATGGCAAACAGGGTTGGTTCTCGACTGTCGACCACTTCGTATCCAATTGGATGCTCCCCACCGGAGGGCTCGCGATAACGATCGCAGCTGGCTGGTTCATGACTCGCGAGGCTACGAAGGGCGAGCTTGTAGATGGCACTGAACCGGGTTGGTTCAAGTACGGAGTTTGGCGATTCTTTATCCGGTTTGTGGCACCGGCTGCAGTGGGGGCTGTTATCGTAGCAGTGTTGTTCTTCGGGGTGGATTTCAGTTAATCGAAATCTGCTGGCCCCCAAATCCAATCCAGCCACTGCATAGCTTTTTCTATAGAGGGAGGACTCAATGAAACGATGGGCAGCTCTAGTCGTCAGCCTGGGGCTTATCTTTCTGGCCCAACCCATTCAAGCCCAGCTCGCTTTCGGGCCGCAGTTTGCCTGGGGAGATGATATGGATTTTGGGGTAGGAGGCCGCTTAGACTTCGACTTGGCGGGACCACTTGCGATCGACGACGGACCCCTACAAAACCTCTTCGGGAGTGCCACGGGCTCTTACTTCTTTGACGACTGCCCTTCTCGGACACCGGACACCGTTGATTGCGGTTTCATCGAGTTCAACGGCAACGCGAACGTTCCCTTCACCATTGGAGGCTCGTCAGCAGACGGGTATCTCGGAGCCGGATTTCATGCAGCCCGGTCCTCAATCAACACTAACGTGCCTGATGACAATTCGGGTTTTATCCCAGTCACGGACACGGAAATCGGTGTGAACCTCCTAGGTGGGTTCAAGTTCCCCTTCTCCGACCTCACGGCTTTCGTAGAAGGCAAGTTCGGGTTGGTTGGAGTCCAACAGTTCATACTCTCGGCTGGAATCCTCTTCGGCGGCTGAAGGTCATGGTCGCTGCTGGACTCGAACCAGCGACCCCTACGATGTGAACGTAGTGCTCTACCAGCTGAGCTAAGCGACCGCCCTACAGTATACCCCCACGGGGAATCGAACCCCGGTTTCCTGGCTGAGAACCAGGTGTCCTAGGCCACTAGACGATGGGGGCAAAAAAAACGCCCCTCAATTCAAGGGACTAGTATGATAAGTATGGAAAATAGGTTGATCAAGCTCAAGAGGGCCGTTGAAGAAGTAGAACGGGCCACACACAGGGATGGGGACACTGCCTGACGGGGGGGGTGTCTATCGCTCATGTTCGGCTCCAAGCAGAGAACGCGGCTCACCCCACAGCGGTCTGTCATCGGGCTGAGCCAAACTTTCGACGCTGCGTAACAGGAAGCCACTCCCGGAAGCCATCTCCCGGCCTCCCTCTCCCCGCGCGAGCATGGCGGACGCCGTTCCTCTATGCGGGGTTGCCCAAGAACACGATTCGTCGGACACCAAGGTCCCCTCTCTCCTCAAGAAACCCCCGGACCGCTAACCCTCCCATCGAATGCGCCACGATGTCGACCCGATCATTCCGGGTGAAGTGACACAGCAGTTCTACAGCCACAGCGACCTCCGAAACATCGTCTCCATTGCTCCCGAAGGGATCTACGACAATGAGCATTGAGATGCCGCCTGCGGGCCAGCCAGCCTCCGCTAATCAGTCACGCAGAGGCAGCACGTACACAGCTTCGTCCCCCCAACCGGGAACGAGAAGAACAGGGATGCGATCGGCGTCCAAGGGTGAGGACAGGCTCTGTACCACCGCCTCACTCGAGGCGAGAAAGGCCAGAAGCAGCGCCCCTGTCCAGAAGACTGTGCCTCGAGCTCGGGATGAACATCCAATCAGCATCTGGGCTGGACTCTCCGGTTAACGTGCCTGGGTTTGCGAGTTCCCCCTACCCCCCTATCTTGACCCTGGCCTTCACAGTGGATCTCACCGCCGGTCTTTGCGTGTTATACCTCCCCAACATGGGAGATCAATTGGGCCAATCGCCCTGATTATTTAGTGCACACACGGGTCGTCAAACTTCCTTGGCGTAAAGGAGTGCTCGGTATGTCCCAGAAAACGGGAGCCGGTCGGTGGGCTCTTATTCTCGGTGCTTCTAGCGGATTTGGTGAGGCATGTGCTCGTGCTCTTGCGACCGCAGGGTACCATGTATTTGGGGTCCACCTCGACCGGCGGGCCGGCCTTCAGAAGGTTGCGGAACTCCAAGAGGAACTGCGGACTTCCGGAGTTGGGGTTCATTTCTTCAACATCAACGCCGCCGACCCGGAGAAGATGGAGGCCGCCCTCGAGGAAATGGCCTCTATCATGGAGCCCGGACAGGATATTGGAGTTCTTATGCACTCCCTGGCCTTCGGTACACTTCGAACCTTCGTGGGGGATGGCTCCGTCAGTCCACCTCAAATGGACATGACCCTTAAAGTAATGGCGCACTCCCTTGTCGACTGGACCAGGGCCATCACTGACCGCGACCTGATGGGAACCAACGGTCGAATCTTCGCGATGACCTCCTCCGGGTCGAACCGAGTCATCCCATCCTACGGGCCGATCTCGGCCGCGAAGGCGGCGCTCGAATCGCATTGTCGGCAATTGGCTTACGAACTAGCTCCGAGGGGAATCACTGTAAACGCCCTCCGTGGCGGAGTCACCGATACACCGGCACTGAGAAAGATCCCAGGTAGCCATGCTCTCATCGCGGCGGCCACCGCCCGAAACCCGTCCGGCCGCATCACGACACCGGAGGATGTGGCCGCTGCCACCGTCGCGTTTTGCTCCCCGGCGACACACTGGGTTACCGGGAACGTCATCAACGTCGATGGAGGGGAGGAGATCATAGCCTGATCCCCCGAAGACATGCTGTCCTTAGCTTCATGACCCGAGTCCGCTCACTCGATCGGAGAGCACCCCAACAGCCCAGTCGAGCTGCTCCCGCGTGATCGTGAGTGGCGGCGTGATTGCCACAACTTCACCCAGAGATCCCGCTGGAAGAACCATTAGACCTTTTGCGAGAAGGGCGGCGGCAGTTCTTGCACCCGGACCTGGGCCCGTTGGAGACAGACCGGTATCGAGTTCTAGCCCGACAAACATGCCCCTGCCTCTCACCTGGATGAGGTGAGCACAGCTGGCCAACGCTTCAGAAAGCAGAGAACAGAAGCGGTTACCTTCCTCGGCTGCTCTAGACGCGAGGCCCTCTTCTTCAAGGATTTCTAGGAATGTGAGGGAGGCGGCACACGACAGAGGATGGCCCAGGAAGGTGGAGGTATGAATCGACTCTCCCTCCGACCTCGGCCACGCGTCCATAACCTCGACTCGCCCCAGGCAGCAGCTGAGAGGTAGCCCCCCACCGAGCGCCTTTCCCAGACAGAGCAAGTCAGGGATGACGCCCTCCTCCTCGAAAGCGAAGAGGGAACCTGTGCGCCCGAACCCGGTGAAAACTTCGTCAAATATGAGGACCGCACCTGCCTGTCGGGTCCGGTTCGCCACCGCAGATAAGAATCCCGTCGGAGGAATTCGCACGCCAGCCCGTCCCTGGATTGGCTCGACGATGACCGCACCCGGTTGCCTTCCTGCCTTCTCGGCGACCTCGATGGCGTGATCGAGTGCGGACAGAGAGCGGGCTCTCTCCTCTTCTTGGTTCTTCGCAGGATCTGGAAAGGGCACAAAGGACACCGAATCTGGCAGTCGCTCCAGAAACGGCGCCCGGAAGTCTTCCCTGGCCGTGGTCGAGAGCGCTCCCAGGGTCAGACCATGGTATGAGCCTTCGAACGCGATCACTCCCGGTCTCCCGGTCGCAAGCTGCGCAGTCTTCAGGGCGATCTCCACTGCCTCTGAGCCAGTGGAAGCAAGGATCCCCCGCGCCTCGTTCCAAGGCGACAAAGCACACAGTCGCTCCAAAAGAGTGACCTTTACCTCGGGCGGATGCACATCTCCCATCCCATGGATGAGTCTTCCTGCTTGGAGACGTATGGCCTCAACGATCTTCGGGTGCGCGTGGCCCGCTGTGGAGACACCGAAGGCACTCGTTAGGTCGAGATAGATGTTGCCATCGACATCTCGCACGTTCGCGCCCCGGGCCTTGGACCAGAACACCGGGAAGTCATCGCCACGGTAGGTGACATTCCTTGACTCAGCGAGTGCCAGCCTCTCTGCTATCTGGGTCGATGCAGGACCCGGAGGCCTGACAACAATCTTGGGAAGAAGATTGCCCAAAGGGGCATCGTCCGTGGAGCCACATTCCTGAGCTTCCGGGTCTCCGATTGTGTCACGCACAGCCTGGTAGCGCTCCCGCCCAGATACTACAAATCTCAAGCACAACGCTCTTCCATAAGATCACGAAGTACCACCTTTAAGTGAATCACGCCTCGATTCCGAGCTCCTGGAGACGGACGAGAAACGCCTGCTCATTCAGGATCCTGACATCGAACTCACGAGCCCTTGCCGCCTTCGATCCCCCACCCTGACCCCTCACTAGGAAGTCCGTCTCCTTGCTCACACCCGAAGTCGTTTGGGCTCCCGCCGCCTCGACGAGTTGTTTTGCTTGTGCGCGGGTCATGGACTCCAGTGTTCCGGTGAACACAAAGCGCATTCCTTCTAGCGGTCCCGACCCCTCCGTCGGATCAGGAGCCTTCAGCAACTCCATCTTTTCAAAGACAGATTGAACAGCGTCATGGATGCGAGGGTCATGAAGGAACGACCAGATCTGCTCCGCCATCCTCGGGCCAATCCCTCGCACCTCTTGGAGGGCATCTACATCCGCTTCACGGAGAGCCTCAAACTCCCTGAAATAGACTGCCAGATCACTCGCAACAGACACCCCAACTTCCGGTATTCCAAGGCCAAAAAGGAAGCGACGAAGATCGGTAGACTGACGAGCCCGAGTTGCCCGTACCAGGTTCTCGGCCTTCTTCCTCGCGAACTTTGGAAGAGCCTGGAGCTGGTCAGAGGTCAGCTCAAAGAGATCCGCCAGCTCACGAACCAATCCCCTTTCGACTAGGAGAGCTGCTGTCTCAGCACCCAGTCCCTCGATATCCAAACCTCTTCTCGAAGCGAAATGGACAATCCGCCCCTTGAGTTGGGCAGAGCACCCAAAATGATTCGGGCACAGCGTGAATGGGCCGCTGACCTGCACGGGGGTGCCACAGTTGGGGCACCCGTCGGGCATTTCGAACGGCGGGCCTCGACTCCGGCTCTTCTCTGGAAGGACCTCGACAACCTGAGGGATTACATCGCCAGCCCGCTGGACCCGCACCAGGTCACCCTCTCGGATGTCCTTCCGGCCAAGCTCTTCCCGGTTGTGTAGGGTGGCTCGCGAGACGGTCACACCACCCACCTCCACAGGTAGTAAGAGGGCCACCGGTGTGAGAGCTCCGGTTCGGCCGACCTGTATCACGATCCGGTCGATCCGGGTCACCTCCTTTCTAGGCTCGAACTTGAAGGCGATCGCCCACCTAGGATGGTGTGACGTGGAACCGAGGTCCACTCGTTCGTCAAGATCGTTGAGCTTTATGACCACCCCGTCGATCTCGTAATCCAGTGAGTCGCGATCCCTTCGATAGGCAGTATGGTAGTCCAGGATCTCCTTGGCAGTCCGAACACACTGAATCCGCTCAGGCACCCTAAAACCCCAACTCTCGAGCGCTTCGAGCACCGCCCCATCAGTGGGGAAGGAAACTCCCCTTGCGTAGAGCATATCATAAACCAGGCACTCGAGCGGCCGCTGTGCGGTGATCGAAGAATCCAGCTGACGAATCGCACCTGAAGTGGCGTTCCGGGGGTTTGCATAAGGCTCAGCCCCCTCCTTCATTAGCGACTGGTTCAGCATCTCGAAAGCGGAAAGCGGCATCAGCACCTCTCCCCGGACCGCCAGAATCTCCGGACTCTGACGCTCCTCAGTCCAAAGACGCAGTGGGACCGACGGTATCGTGCGAACATTGTCGGTCACCTTCTCACCCTCTCGGCCATTTCCACGCGTCACTGCCCGCGTGAGAACACCGTCTTCATAAACGAGCTCGATTGAGACACCATCTAGTTTCGGCTCTACTAGGTACTCAATGGGGTCGACGTCTGCCGCCGATCTGATCCGCTCGTCGAACCGTAGGATGTCGTCAACATCCTGCGTCGAATCCAGTGAGAGCATTGGGGCTGTGTGCAGCACCGTGGGGAGATTGGACTTTGGCGCGGCGCCGACCCGACGAGTTGGGGAGTCCTTCGTAACTAGTTCCGGGAATGTCTCTTCTAGCGTCTTCAGCCTACGAAAGAGCACATCGTAGGCAGCATCGGAAATCTCGGGTTTTCCTGCTACATAGTAGAGGTGATCGTGCCGCTGAATCTTACTGCAAAGCGTTAGGATTTCTCCTTCCGCAGCAGCAGCCGAGAGTCTCTCGGGGGAAAGATCGATGTCGAAGGGTGTGTCAGTCATCAGCGGAGTGTCATCTCGTCCTTCTGCCCGGCAGTCGTGTCACCTCACCTAAGGTGAGGCGCGTGCGCGGTTCAGGTAAATATCTTCGGGTGGAACGGATCAGGACAGAAGGCCTTTCACAGTAGACCCGAAGACCCAAAGGGTTTCAGCAGAGGATTCAGGTAGACGGCAAAATGCCGCAGCCCCAGTGGTGTAAGGTAGCGGCAGAGATTGAGCGCTAGACTGAGTTGGGGAGGTACCTAAGAATCTCCCGGACCCTCCAAGAAGACCTGGCCATGATCTCTTTTCACCACGGAGCAACCCACGACTTCGTCTGGGAGCGTGTCACCAAGAGGCTGGCAGAGGCCGATCGGCTGGCGCCTCATCTCAGTAGTCATGGTGGCGTGGCTTATCTACTTCGTCTATCTGTACGTCACATCGCCAGTAGCCTCGTGGAAGAGGCTGACAACAAGCTGGGTCGCGATCGGGATCCTTCGCTTGTTCACATCTATCATACACGGGGGCTACCGTAAATCACTCACAGATTCCTATCGCTATATGGAGCGCTGAAATCGTATGGTTGTGACCACTACGAGTGAGATTCCGGACTTTCGGGCTATCCGGATCCGCTGGCTCCTGCCCGGAATGGTATTCACTCTTCTCGCTTCAGGATCGACCGGGTGTGCTACCGGAGCTTCTGCTCCGGGTCCAAGTCCGGTCCTGCCCCCGCTCAGCGAGCGTGTAGATGCCCTCCTCGAGGAGCCTCCCTTTGATCGAGTGCATTGGGGCCTCCTCCTCATGGACGCCAGATCAGGCCAAATCCTGTCTCAGAGGAACCCCGATCTCCTCTTCATTCCCGGCTCCAACATGAAGCTCCCTGTGACTGCCGCAGCTCTCGGGCTTCTTGGGCCAGACTACCGGTGGCAAACCAGCTTCTTTTCTCCGGTGCTTCCTGTTGATGGCGTTCTCAATGGCCACCTCTACCTTCCGGCAGCGGGAGATCCGACACTAGGTGAGCCCTTCCACGAGTCCTCGACAAGGGCCCTCAATGCGCTGGCCGACTCGCTCCTGGCAGCCGGGGTGCGTGAGGTGACGGGCCGATTAGTCGTCGACGTCTCCGCATGGGACTCGACGAGCGTGCCAGAATCGTGGATGGTCGAAGACCTGTCGGTGTCCGCCGGCGCAACCGGCGGAGCTTTCGTGGTCCACCTTGGGGAGCTCGAGATCGAAGTTCGGGGCGCGGATCGCGCAGGAGTAGCCGCCTCCGTGGATTGGACACCGCGCGGACAAGATCTCGAAATCGGTGGCGGATCTCTGCCGTTCGTAGAGCATCGAGTAGATACTCTGGCCGATGGTGGTATCTCTCATCTCCGCGCGAGCTTTCTTCCCGAGTCCAGACGCTGGCTCCTTGAGGGCGCGGTTACCGTCGGCGAGATTCGCACTCTTTCCCTCTCAGCCCGGGACCCCGTGCGGCTAGGCGTAGATGCGCTCGCTCGGGCACTTGCAGACAGGGGCGTAGAGGTCACCGATGGAGCGGAAATTATCTGGAACCGTGACCTCCCTCTTGAGACAGCGTGCTCGTCCGGCAGGGTCGCTTCTTGCGCGGAGATGCTGCACATCGCGGGGATGCCCTCGCCCCCACTTATCGAGGTCGTCTCCGCCATCCTCGGGCCGAGTCAGAATTGGATTGCCAATCAACTTGTTCGTACCATCGGTGCCGAGAAAGGTGTGGAAGGCAGCTGGTCCGAGGGGTTTTCGGTGATAGGCGGTAGCCTCGAAGCCGAAGCGCAAGTCCGTTTCGAGGAGGTACACTGGGAGGATGGCTCAGGGCTATCCAACCACAATCTGATCTCCCCCCGTGCATTGGTTTCGATTCTCCAGTACGCCCGACATCAGCCTTGGGGACCGGCCTTTCGATCCAGCCTGGCACAACCCGGGGTGGAAGACACGACGCTGAGTTCCCGCCTTGAGGGGCTGAACGGGAGGGTGTTCGCGAAGACAGGCTCTCTCAGCCATGTAAACTCTCTCTCCGGCTATATCCTTGCCGCCGATGGACGGGAACTCCTCTTCTCCATCCTAACCAACGGAGCGAACCTCTCAGCAATCCAAGTGAGAGGGCAGATTGATGCTGTCGTCAGGGAGATGATCCGCTGAGCGCCGCTTTCATCGCCCGATGGCCCTCCTCGATCATCTGATCCAGGTGCTTGAATTCGAGGATTCCGAAGTCGTCCAACTCTGGCCGAATATATAGGAGGGGGGGCCCAGTCCACTCTTTCACCACCTGCCGACGGTGACACCCCGACATGATGGAGAACACTCGCTCGTGAATTGCGAGCATACCCCGATCGACGATGGCAGGAGCGATTGCCATCCGTCCTCAGGTACCACGCTCGCTATGTAGCCCCTTAAGACATCGCTACGGTAAAGATCTGAGGACCGAATTCCTTGTGACCACAGGAGTCGGCTGGGCACCAGCAAGGCAGGCACCCACCAGAGCTCCAATGCTCGTGCCTACGATTCCCTCAGACTCGAAACCCCCGTCTCGCCGCTCCCGCCAAGCCCCTAGATGAGCGAGCCCCTTCAGGCCACCACCTCCCAACACCAGCCAAGGCCGGTCTCCGAACTTTACCCCACCGAACTTTGGACCTTGAGATTTCGACATCTCACCCTGATTGAAGATCCTCAGCATCGCCGCTCACCAGAAGGTAAGCCAACCCCGCAAACCCCTTGAAGATAGACCAATGACCCTCTTGACGCTCCCCTGGGTCGAACCTACGTTTCGATAACGAGAATCATTCTCGTTAAGAGGCCTCAGCGGTAGATTAGGTGGGGCCTCTTCTCCACGTGAATAGGAAGCAAGACATCGGATGAGCAAGACCCCGATTCTCAAAGTACTAAAGCTAGATGCCAAAGTGGCAGACGAAGATGTCAAGATCCTACGGGGCTTTAACCTAGAGCTCCAGAGGGGTGAAATCCATGCCATCATGGGACCCAACGGTTCAGGGAAAAGCACCTTGGCTAAAGTGCTGGCCGGCCATCCAGCCTACGAGGTAACTGAAGGGGAAGTGCTCTACAACGGGGAGGACCTTCTCGAACTCAAGCCGGACGAACGGGCTCGCCGGGGGATATTTCTCGCGTTCCAGTATCCAGTCGAGATTCCGGGGGTGTCCATCGCCAACTTCCTTCGGACAGCCATGCAGGCCCACCTGGAAAAGGAGGAGGAGATCGATCTTTTCGAGTTTCAGGACCACCTTTTGGACCGAATGGAACTGCTTGAGGTGGACCCGTCATTTGCTGAGCGGCCTGTCAATGATGGCTTTTCGGGGGGAGAGAAAAAGAGGAACGAAATCCTTCAAATGGCGGTACTTAAACCCCAGCTCGCTTTGATGGATGAAACGGATTCAGGACTGGACATTGACGCACTCCAGGTCGTGGCCAACGGAGTGAAAAAGCTACATGAAGAGAACCCTGAGATGACGATCCTCATCATTACCCACTACCAGCGCCTATTGAATTACATCCAGCCCGATTACGTTCACGTGATGGTGAAAGGACAGATCGTCCGGTCCGGCGGCCCTGAGTTGGCGGAGGACCTAGAGTCTGATGGATATGAACAGTTCCGGTAACCGGTAACCCAGGGGACCACCATGCCACAGAGCCAAGTTGTAGAAGATCTGGGCTTAGATCAGTACAAGTACCACTTCATTACTGAGGACGAACCTGTATTCCGATCGGGCCGTGGCCTGAACGAGAAGGTCGTACAGGAAATCTCAGCTCAGAAGGGTGAGCCCGAGTGGGTTCTTAAGTCTCGACTCAAGGCCCTTAAGATCTACAACGCCAAGCCCATGCCCACTTGGGGAGGTGATCTCTCGAACCTCGAGAACGTCCTCGACCAGATCTACTTCTACGTGCGACCGCAGGAGAAAATGGAACGGTCGTGGGACGACGTTCCGGCCAACATCAAGGACACCTTTGAAAAACTCGGTATCCCCGAGGCCGAGCAGAAGGTGCTCGCAGGTGTCGGTGCGCAGTACGAATCCGAGATGGTCTACCACTCGCTCAAGGAGGAGTGGGATGCCAAGGGAGTGATTTTCGACTCGATTGAGGACGGGCTCAAGAATCATCCAGAGCTGTTCCGAGAGCATTTCGGCACGGTGATCCCCTCTGCTGACAACAAGTTCTCGGCCATGAACTCCGCAGTCTGGTCGGGCGGCTCCTTCGTGTACATCCCGAAGGGTGTGGATCTAGACACTCCGCTCCAAGCCTACTTCAGGGTCAATCAGGAGCAGATGGGCCAGTTCGAGCGGACACTCATCATCGCGGACGAAGGATCGAAGGCACACTATATCGAAGGGTGCACCGCACCAGTTTACTCGACGGAGTCATTCCATTCCGGTGTCATCGAGATCATCGTGAAGGCAGAGGCTCACTTCCGCTACACGACCATTCAGAACTGGTCGAACAACATGTACAACCTCGTGACCCAGCGGGCTCAGGTGCACGAGAACGCCACCATGGAGTGGCTGGACGGAAACCTCGGCTCTAAGCTTACGATGAAGTACCCGTCCTGCTTCCTAGTGGGCGAGGGCGCCCATGGCTCCATTCTCTCGATCGCGTACTCCGGCGATGGCCAACACCAAGACACAGGTGGGAAGGTCGTTCACGCGGCACCCAACACATCATCGCAGATCGTCTCCAAGTCGATCTCGAAGGGCACCGGCCGGTCCACATACCGGGGGCTATGCAAAGTCTACGAGGGATCGACCAACTCCCGCTCCAATGTGGAATGCGATGCTCTGCTACTCAATTCGACCTCTCGCACGGACACCTATCCGTACATTGAGATAGATGAGAAGCAGGCAAACATCGGCCACGAGGCGACGGTCTCGAAAGTGGGTGAGGAACAGCTGTTCTACCTGATGAGCCGGGGAATGTCGGAGGAGGAGGCAATGGCGCTCATTGTACGTGGCTTCATCGAGCCCATCGCAAAGCTCCTTCCCCTAGAGTACGCAGTGGAATTAAACCGCCTCATCGAACTAGAGATGGAAGGGTCAGTCGGTTAACCTCCCCATCGGCACTCGTTTTTTTTCTCGATCAACCCAAATGCGCAACGGGCCACTCAAACCCTTGATTGATGCCTGAATCTTTGACGATTGACCCTCCAGTCGCTGGACCGACGGAGGGGGTGACCGATCACATCAACCGCAAGGCGGTGGAGGCTCTTTCAGCCCAAGAGCCGGAGTGGCTGAAAGAGCGCCGGCTCCATGCCTGGTCGGTCTACGAACGCACTCCCATGCCGACCAGACGGCTCGAAGAGTGGCGCTACACGGATCTGTCCCGAATGCTGAAGCTGGACCGCATGAGTCTGCTTCCCTGGAGCGAACGGCATTTCTCGGTCGGCGACGCACCGACGGCACTGACCTCAGCGATGCGCTCGGATCAGGAGGCCTCGGGACAGGTCATTGATTTGGACGGCTCGGTCGCCCAGGTCGACCTCGACGCGGGGCTTGGCTCAAAGGGGGTTATCCTCACTTCGCTACGAGCAGCGGTAGCGGAGCATCCGAGTCTGCTCGAGGAATTTCTGGCCGCTGAAGCCTCGCCTGCGGAGAGTGGAAAATTCCAGTCTCTGAACGCCGCTCTTTGGACCGACGGGATCTTTCTCCGTGTTCCACGGGGGGTTCGCATGGAGCTCCCGGTGCGGGTCAGCAGATGGATATCGGAGCCCGGCCGAGCCTTATTTTCCCGCACGTTGATTCTTGCGGAGGAAGGGAGCCGCGTGTCGTTTGTCGATGAGGTCCAGTCGCCGAACTTCGAGGAGCAGACCCTAGTCTCTTCCGCGGTGGAGGTTTTCGCTCAAGCCGGGGCCCAGGTCCAGTTTGTGTCTTTGCAGCGGATGGGAAGGGGTGCCTTCCACCTCTCCCAACAGTGCACCCTGGCCGACAACGATTCAACGCTCGACACGCTGAACGTTAGCCTCGGTGCCTCTGTTGCCCGGGTTGACCTGAATGCCAAGCTTCGGGGAACCGGCGCTAACTCAAACATGTTGGGACTCTACTTTGGTGGGGACGATCAGCACTTCGACCACAATACGAGGCAGGACCACCTGGCGCCTCACTCGAAGAGTGACCTGCTCTACAAGGGAGCACTGGATGGGAAAGCGCGGGCCGTCTTTCGAGGAATCATCAAGGTGCATAGAGGGGCCCAGCAGACGGATGCATACCAGACCAACAGGAACCTCCTCCTCTCGGAGGACGCGCGCGCGGAATCTCTTCCGAACCTAGAGATCGAGGCCGACGATGTCCGCTGCTCCCATGGGGCCTCGGTGGGTCAGTTGGACCAGGAGCATCTCTTTTACCTCATGAGTCGAGGACTCTCACGTCCTCAGGCCGAGCGGCTGGTCGTGATGGGCTTTCTCGGAGAGGTGCTCTCCCGGCTACCGCTGGGTGGCGTCGTCAAAAGGGTCTCGGCAATTATCGAGGAGCGACTGCATGCCTGAGTGGGTCCGGGTTGCCGTCGTGGCCGACTGTAAGGCTGAGGGCTGCCTCCACAGGGTACTCGATAACGGGGAGGCGGTCGTCCTAGCCCGCTGGGAAGGCGAGATCTTTGCGTTGGAAGACCGTTGTTCCCACGAAGATTTCCCGCTTTCCGATGGAGAGGTGGACAATGGTGAGATCGAGTGTGTCCTCCATGGTGCTCGCTTCGACCTGCAGACCGGTAAGGCCGTGCAGCTCCCTGCTATTCGACCCGTGAAAACTTTCCCCGTTGAGATCCGAGATGAAGAGGTGTTCATCCAGATCGACTCATGAGCGCTCCGGGCACTCCTTTGACCGTGCCCCCTGTCTCACCCCTGGACGTCGAGCAGGTGCGTAGGGACTTTCCAATTCTCTCCCAGGAGGTAAATGGCTACCCGCTCGCGTACCTCGACAACGCGGCGACTTCCCAAAAGCCACAAATTGTCATCGACGCGGTACGAGAATACTACTGTCTCGACAACGCAAACGTCCATCGCGGCCTTCACGAGCTGAGCCGAAGAGCGACTGATGCCTACGAGGGAGCACGGCGCACGGTGGCGGGGTGGATTGGAGCTCCCTCCCCAACGGAGTTGATTTTCACCCGAAGCACGACAGAGTCTATCAACCTGGTGGCAGCAAGCTGGGGCGGATCGAACCTAAAGCCGGGAGACGAGATCCTCCTGACGGAGTTGGAGCACCACTCAAACATTGTTCCTTGGCAGCTCATTGCTAAGAAAACCGGGGCCATGATCCGGTACCTCGAACTGGACAACCACGGTCAGCTCATCGTGGATGATCTCCCCCGGATCTTGGATGAGGGACGAGTTCGCATCGTGGCTGTCGCGCACGTTTCCAACGCCCTTGGCACCATCAACCCGGTGGCGGAGATCGGTCGCCAGGCACATGAGGCAGGAGCGCTTCTCTTGGTTGATGGTGCTCAAAGCGCCGCGCATCATCCGGTTGATGTCCAGGATCTAGGTGCGGATTTCTTCGCTTTTTCAGGTCACAAGATGTGTGGCCCCTCGGGAATCGGGGCCCTCTGGGTGCGACGCGACGTCCTCGAGCAGATGCCCCCGTATCAGGGAGGGGGCGAGATGATCGATCTCGTGGATAAGGATGGTTCAACCTGGGCTGAGCTCCCGCACAAGTTCGAGGCAGGAACGCCGAACATCGCAGGCGCCATTGGAATGGCTGCTGCCGTGAAATATCTCGGATCGATCGGCCCCGAGCTAATCCTATATCACGAACAAGAACTGGTCGCGTACGCCCTTGACGTACTCGGCGAGTCTCCTGGAGTCCGCCTGTTCGGTCCCTCCAACCCCCGGGCCCGTGCAGGAGTGGTCTCGTTCAGAATGGCTGAAGCACATCCCCACGACATATCTACCGTTCTGGACAGAGAGGGGATTGCAATCAGAGCCGGACATCACTGCGCGCAGCTTGTCATGCAGCGGTTCCAAGTGGGAGCAACCGCTCGGGCATCATTCTACCTCTATAATACCAGAGAAGAGGTAGACCGACTTGTCCGAGGCCTCGAATCCGTACGTTCCATCTTCGGCAGGGCCTAGCAGCGTGTCTCGAGTCCAAGACGTACAGCTCAACTCCCTGTATCAGCACCTCATTCTGGAGCACTACAAGAAACCCCGAAACAGGGGAACG
This sequence comes from Gemmatimonadales bacterium UBA6960, assembly GCA_963579625.1. Taxonomy (GTDB): domain Bacteria; phylum Gemmatimonadota; class Gemmatimonadetes; order Longimicrobiales; family Gaopeijiaceae; genus JAAXGI01. Next base: position 23,733 of record CAUZHN010000007.1, on the reverse strand, counting down.
CTCGACGGCGGTACCGTCGAGATCCACATGCGAAACCCGGCCTGCGGGGACGAGATTAAGCTACAGATGCGGATCGAGGGTGATGTCATTCACGACCTTCGGTTTCTCGGAGAAGGATGCTCGATATCTCAGGCCTCGGTCTCAATGATGACGACCATGCTGAAGAACCGATCACTGAACGACGCGATGGATCTGGCTCGAAGATTCACCGAAATGATGCACGGAGATCCGGAGGCTGCAAAGGACAGGTCTCTCAAGGATCTTCGGGCACTCCAAGGAGTTTCCAAGTTTCCGATTCGAATCAAGTGTGCCCTTCTCGGCTTCGATGCTCTTCAAGAGGCGGTCAGACAAAGTCGCGCCGGCTGGCAAGAGGAGAACAAGTCAGCGAATGAGACATGACCCCACTGTGTTTGCCACTGTTTGATCAGCTGTCCATAGAGGTAACCCCGCGAGGGGTGTCCAGAGTGTGGTTCGGTGGACAGCGAAGGCTGTCCCCCGATGGTCCCGTCGATACACAGTCCCCTCTGGCGGAGGCGGCACTCACGCAGATCCGTGAGTATCTACAGGGGCGACGAACTTCGTTTGAGCTTCCTTTGGACCTGCAGTCCGCATCCCCATTTCGCGGATTCGTACTGCGAAAGCTCCTCGGGATTCCCTTCGGAGAGACGGTCAGCTATGGCGATCTCGCCAATCGAGTCGGGGGTGGCTCCGCGAGGGCCGTCGGACAGGCGGTGGGGTGGAATCCCCTTCCGATCCTCATTCCCTGTCACCGCGTGGTGACGCGTAAGGACCGCTTAGGCGGATACTCAGGAGGCCTAGACCGAAAAGTGGCCCTCCTGAGGTTAGAGGGAATAGAGGCCTCAGGCACCTCCTTCTCAAGCAGGATCGCAATCCCCGCCTGAGTTATAAACCAAACCGCCCGGAACATCCTTCCGCAGAATTACGGCAGACCCGACTCCGTCGGCGTGAGGACCACCTTCACCGCCCCACTCCGGTCATGACTCGAGGCCGCGGATAGGGCGTGTCGATACTCCGTTAACGGGAAGACGTGTGTCACAAGTTGCTCGAGCGGTGCCCCGCTCTCCATAATTAGCTCGTGGGTCACCTCCATCGTGTGTCGCTCCCTGCCCCGCCACCTCTCGACCCCATAGCCGATAAATCCCCGCACCTTCAATTCCCGCGCCCATAGAAAAGATAAGTCCAGACGACGCATCTCTCCCGCACAACCGAGAACAACGATGGTTCCACGCGGCGAAGCGTAACGGAGCGCCTGATCGATCGACAAGGCACTTCCGATACAGTCAAAAATCCGGCTGAAGCCTCCGCCCGCGAACACCTCCTTCCCCACGATGGGTTGATACGCCATCGCGCCGGTTCCAATCAGGGCAGTTCTTGCCTCCCCTCCGGGAGTGATAATCTCAGTCGCTCCGAGAGCGCGTGCGAGTTCCACTTCGTGTTGCCGCTTCGTTTGGACAACCACGGTTCCCTCAAATCCGGTAGCTCGCAAAGCCCAGATCGTCCCGAATGCTATCGGACCGCTCCCTATCACTAGCACGTCTTCCCCCTTCTCCGGAGGAGCATTTAACACGGCGTGCATACTGATCGAGAGGGGCTCCACAAGCACCGCAGCGCGACTCGAGATCCTCGGGTCCAAAGGGAAGAGCTGGGACTGGTGCGCTACCATGCGCTCTCCCCAACCACCTGGAAGATCGCGATGATAACCAATAGTCAGACCACGACTTAAGCGCCTGTGTCCGATCGTCTGAGGGCCGTCTTCTCCTGCCATCTCACATGTACCGTGACGCCCATTCCGACATGACCGGCAGACTGATATACCCTTGTGGCCGCGTACATGGCAGGAGATCATCGGGTCGACCGATACTCGGTCTCCGGGAGCGACCCTAGTGACACCGGAACCTACCGACTCTACCCTGGCAAGAATTTCATGCCCTAAGATGGCTGGAAAGGAGCCGAAAGGCTCCATCATGGGGCTCGATGAATAGGTCAGATTACCGATGTCTGATCCACAGATACCACACCCCAGCACACGCAGCTCCGTCCACCCTGGACCAGGATTAGCGACTTCCGGCACCTCCCTAAGGCGAAGACCACTCAGCCGGCCAAAAACTGCTGACTGGCTCACCCGCCCAAGCGAGCGAGCCAGAATGAACTTCGATATCGTCACATCGAACTCTACTGCCCGCATATTGACAGACTACCAACCTAACCCGAGGGATACTAGGGGCACGGGCGAGTTTCCTTAGGGGTAAAGGGTGAGCCCATGAAGACTGCAATCGTTGCCGGATGCCGAACCCCCTTCATAAAAGCAGGCACGGCATTTCGTGAACTGAGCGCGATCGACCTTGGTAAAGCAGCCGTCCGGGAAGCTCTCACCCGCTCCGATCTCAATGGAGAGGCGGTCGATCAACTCATCTTCGGTACGGTAGCCCACGATCCACAGGCGCCAAACATCGCGCGCGAGGTCGGCCTAGCCGTCCTCCCCAAGGAAGTGCCCGCGACAACGGTCTCGCGAGCCTGTGCGTCGTCTAACCAGGCGATCGCTGACGGTGTCAATCTTATCGAACTCGGGCAGGCGCAAATTGTCATCGCAGGCGGAGCCGAATCCCTCTCCCATATTCCAATCGCGGCTTCAAAAAACCTCACACGGATCCTCCTGGAGGCATCGAAGGCCCGTTCGCTCAAGCAGCGGGTCTCCGTGTTCTTACGTCTTAGGCCCAAGGACTTGGTACCTGTTTGGCCACAGATCGCCGAGCCGACCACTGGCGAGACGATGGGCCAGGCAGCAGAGCGCATGGCGAAGGAGAACGGTATCACACGGAAAGCACAGGACGAATGGGCCCTAAGGTCCCACCAGCGCGCAACCCAAGGAATGGAGGACGGCCATCTCACGGCTGAGATCACACCCGTTTACCTTCCGCCAGCGTTTGAGACCATCGTCAACCGGGACAATGGAGTGCGCGTCGATACAAGTCTCCGGATTCTAGAAGATTTATACCCTGTCTTCGACAAGAAACACGGGTCAGTAACAGCCGGGAACGCGTCTCCCCTAACGGACGGGGGCGCCGCCCTGGTTCTCATGTCTTCCCGAGCGGTCAAGGCACATGGGGTTAAGCCCCTGGCTTGGATCCGGAGCTTCGCTATCACCGCGCTGGATCCAGGGGCACAGCTCCTCCAAGGCCCGTCCTACGCTGCCCCTCTCGCGCTCGATCTCGCACGCATCTCAATGAAGGACATTGACTTGATGGAAATACATGAGGCGTTCGCGGCGCAGGTTCTTTCCAACCTTCAGGCGCTCGACTCTGCTAGATTTGCGAGGGAAATGTTGGGACGGAGCAGTCCGATTGGTCACCCAGAGCTGGATCGGATCAATGTGATGGGTGGCTCGATCGCGCTCGGGCACCCCTTTGGTGCCACGGGAGCCCGCATTACCCTGACTCTCGCCAATGAACTACGTCGCATAAACGGAGAGTTCGGACTCCTGACGGTCTGCGCTGCTGGCGGCATGGGGTTCGCGATGGTGATCCAGCGGGCTTGAGGATTCTAATCACCCAGCTCTTCGGCCAGCGCCCTCCGTACCTCTCTTCGGCGCTCTCCCTCATGGAATCGCTGGCGTTCCTCCTCGGTCTTTAACTTCAATTTGGGCACAGGCAACGGCCTTCCCTCTGTGTCGACCGCTACAAAGGTAAGGAAGCAAGTGTTCGTGTGCCGCAGAGTGCCCCTCAGAAGGTGTTCGGCTTCAACATGAACTCCTACCTCCATTGAAGTGCGGCCCACATAATTCACCTGAGCTGAGCAGGTCACAAGCTCACCAGAGAAAATAGGCTCGCGAAAATCAACCCGATCAATGGCAACCGTCACACAAGCCCGTCCAGCGTGCCGCATCGCGGCCACCGCCGCGGCGCGGTCGACCATTGACAGGATCACACCACCGAACACATGACCCAGATTGTTCACTTGATGGGGCATCATCAGTTCGGACACCATGGATTGTGATGGGGCTGCCGGGGACCGATTCCCTGGACCTATCTCAGGCATAGACATTAGCTCCCGTGTGAGGGAAGAGAGGTGCGGAGACGGAAGGGCACATAATTATGTAAGGGTATGCCTAATCCCAAACCCACGGAGCCTAAGATGCGCTGACCAGACCGGAACCTGATCACCCTTAACAAAACAACAATCAGCTTATTGCTCGTCCCCGCGTCATCGTTAAACACCGTGCTACAAAGGACGCCTTACAGCCGTCTCTTCCGACTCTCCAGAACCTAACGAGTCCCCCAAACAACTCTATGTCCCGAAGGGAGGGCATTTCTGTCTTACTTAACCCCCGGGCTTTTCCAGATCAATCCGACAATCTTGTACACATAGCCCAGTCCTTTAGTAGACAAATTTCTTAGGGCTGAAGGGGTCGCGCGACCATAATTCCCATCTGACTGGAAAATCCCTGTATTCTCTCGGCCAGCGGCTGAATTGAAATCTCGACGGAATCACCGACAAGAGGGGCATGCAGAAGGTGTAGCCGATCTCTTTGCCATAGCGCGATGCCGGTATGGGAAATGTCCAGTCCCTCGAGGGTGCTGACTGCAGCGATGACATCCCCATTCTGGATTCGGCCCTCTCCTTCCGCGATTTGATCCTCAGGAATATAGAAACGAGAAGCCTCTGTCACCCGCTCTTCCATCTCCCGAATCGCCTCAAGGACCCCAGAAGCCTCGCCCAACTGACGATACGACTCCGGGTTTGCACTCATGAAACCGATGGGTCTTCGGTCCTCGACCCCCCCCAACTCTTCGCTCAACGAGCGGGCGATACCCTTCGCGTCTGCATCCCTGATCCACTCTGAGAAGTAGTGCAGGCGACTCGGATAACCGGAGAGGATTCCATCTCGGTACCGCACTCGTATGAGCTCATCTCTATACCGATCCCGGAAGCTCGGCTCATTTTCCATGAGTTCGGATGAGACAGTTAGGCGAGCTAAGACCAAGACATGCTCCACCAATGTCACGCAGTCGAAGGTCCGGAGATTCACCACCAACCGTTCCTGACCGGGAATCTCGAGCGTGCCCGGTTTGTAGGGTGTGCCCACAAATGTCGTCCCCAGTGTCGCTACGACTTCCCCGATCGGGAGCGTATCGAGGCCTAGATCTCTCGCCCACGCAACCGTTCCTCGAGCGATCGCCCAATCCCATTCCGTCTCCGCCAGCGACCCGAAATTCTCGTCAAGCCAAGGGAGGTCCAGGTTGGGTGCCGGATAGCCAGAAGGAAGAATACCACCAGCACCGAAAGGTGCTTCGGCAATGCACGACGGGAGAGCCAATAGAAAGACAAACCTCACGAACGTTTTGATACGCACAAAACGCAGCGTAGCACACACCCCAGGGCAAGGATCAAAAGGCATAGTTCTAATAAGGTATGGCGACGAGCAGGTCTTCAAAAGCTCAGCCCGGACACTGGGAAGGATCAAGTAGAAAGTCGGTGTGTACTTTCTGAGCATTTGGTGGGTAACCTACAGTGCTGGTGGTCGGATCGACGGCCCCAGGTCGGGCTCACGTCTTCACTCGGAGGTAAGATGCCGTACCCTGAAATGCTCGTTGCTCCCATGCGGCAGGATCTTGTCCGTCTTGGGTTTCAAGAATTGCGTTCCGTCTCGGAGGTGGACGAAGCGTTTGGAGATACCTCTCAGGCCATCCTCGTCGTGGTCAACTCGGTCTGCGGTTGTGCAGCCGGAGCGATGCGGCCTGCCGTTGCTCTCTCTCTCAAGGATGAGGAAGGGCCACGTCCCCCTCGTCTCGCCACAGTGTTTGCCGGACAAGACCTGGAGGCTACTCAGCGCGCACGCGAGTATTTCACCGGATACCGGCCATCGTCACCCTCGGTCGCCCTCCTCAAGGATGGCGAGCTGACGTGGATGCTTGAGCGCCATCAGATCGAAGGCCATGGCCCAGAGATAATTGCTACCGCCCTGAAGCAAGCGTACGAGGAACATTGCTAGGCGGCCAGCTCACCCTTTCCCCAGACAGTTGACGATGGACGATGACCGAAAGAAGAGCTATCAGGATTGGTTCAAGGCTCAGATTGAGGAGTGGGAGAAAAGGTTAGAAGAATTGGCTGCCCGGGCTGGACGGGCGGAGGCAGATCTGCGTAGCCGGCTTTGGTCGGACGAATCAGGGCTGCGGGAGAACCTCCAAGAAGCCCGATCGCGACTTCGCGAGTTGAGGCAGGCTTCTGATGAAGGTTGGGAGGAGGTCAAGATGGGTGCGGAGAGGATTTGGGTAGACGTCCGGGCCGCCTGGGAACGAGCAGGTCGGTCAGAGTCCGCCAGCCAATGCGAGTCCATCAAGGCGGACACACCCGCTGGAAAGACCTCTTCGGGGGCAGGAGATGGCGCCCCGGAGTGAACCCCGCCCCGCGGAAGACTATCGAAGCTTCACACGTTATCTCTTTCTCCGACACCTCGAGGGGGAGTTAGCATCCGGTCTCCACTACGGCAGGAGGTGGCGGCGGAAATGCCCGGCGGTAAAGCGCATCGCCCGGTCCAGCTCGGGAGTGGACCCCCGGAACGGGTGAACCGCTTCGAAAGCGTGTCCCGCTCCGGGAATTACTTCCACCAACGCATCACGATTCACTGAGGCCAAGCGCCTGGCATCGGAGACGGGCACAGACATGTCCGTTTCCCCATGCACGATCAGCCATGGGAGGTTGCCCAACTCCGAAGCGGCCGTTTCGATGTCGAGGCGTTCTCGATGAGACTCGAAGTCCTCTAGGAGGCCCAGATCTAATGGCATCTGTTGCCCTGTGCGAGCATTCATGACGTAGATCCGCCCCTTTGACCGCCATTCCTCCTTCACCTCTTTCGACCACCGATCAAAGCCAGCCAGCCCCGCCCAGGTCACGAGGGCATCAAGCTGTTGGTCATCTCTGGCAGCCACAACAGCCTCGCCCCCACCTCTCGAGTGCCCGAACAGCCCTAGCCGGACGGGGGGTACGGACAGGATCCCGCCAGCACGCACCTCGTTAAGCACGGTCAGAATCTCGTCCACATCGCGACTGAGGGTGTTTTGGGCAAACTTCTCAAGCTCGGTGAACTCGCTCGGATCATCGCCGATTCCGTTCAGCGAAAAGTTGAATGAGATGACAGCGTGACCATCCCGTGCAAGATGCTCGCAAAGGTGCGGGAAGAACCCCCAATCCTTGAAACCCTTGAAGCCGTGCGAAACAACGATTCCACTGAGTGGGGGCTCCCCCTCGGGAAGGAGTAGGTCGCCACGAATTTCCGTCCCGTCTTGCAACGGGATCGTGAAGGGATGCTTGATCATCAAGGTTCCTGTTGCCAATGGATATCCCTTACCCCAGCCGCGTGGTTTTCAACCCTGGCAAGCACGAAGAGCAGATCTGAAAGTCGGTTGAGGTACTTGACCGCGAACAAGGCACTAGAGTCCTCGCCGGCTACGCAAACTGTGGATCTCTCAGCCCGCCGGCACACTGTTCGACAGAGATGTAGCGCTCGGGCGCCCGCACTTCCACCGGGAAGGATGAATGCATCAAGGGCCGTGAGTTTCGCTTCCTCCTCATCGATCCAGACCTCCATTTCATCTGGCCTCGAGCTAGGAAGTCGGGGAAGGTCTGGCCCCTTCTCTCCCGCCCCAACGGCCGGAGACGCGAGGTGTGATCCGAGCGAGAACAGGTCGTGCTGGACCACCGACAGATGCATGCGTGCATGGTCAGATTCGACCACACCCATTGCGTGCCCGATGAATGCATTCAGCTCGTCCATCGCGCCGCACGCATCGACCCGCGGATGGTCTTTTGGGACACGTCCCCCGCCGAAGAGAGCTGTCTCACCGGAGTCGCCCGTGCGTGTGTAGATCTTCAAGTGAAAGTCCCCCGTGAAGGGCAATCGGTTTCAGCGTAGACGGACTATTCGCCGAAGCGCACCAGCCTTCTCGATCAGAGCTGAGCCTTCCTTCAGAAGGGATGCCCCTTCCTCCTCCGACGGTCTCACTTCGGAGATCAGGAGGGCTCGAACATCAAGAAGCACCTCCAGATGAAGTTGATCCCTCTGAAAATCTAGATCCAGCCGGGCCATCTCCCCCACGTCGTCCCGTTCCTGGGCCTGCTCGAAGGCTTCGCGGTAGGTGGATTCCAGACTGGCAAGAATCTTCCTGCGTTCCCGCACGCTTATACTCCTCTCTCTCAGGTGGAACCGGGATCCAGAAACGGAGCCCCGCACCCGGACCTCCAGTAAAATACTCCCGTACGGTGCCCTGGAGTTCCTTGAAGTGATCGTTAGAGTAGTGGTCTACCCTGGTGATCGTTCGGATCATGATCCAGGCTGACATTCGCTCAACAAAGCTCCGGAGCGCCTCTCCTACACCGTACTTGTCCTGCTTTCCCTGGACCAGGAATATCCACCTTTGGGCCCAATCGAGACAGTCAAAGTCGTGCATCACGAGAGGAACTTCCGGGCCGAATGGCACCTTCGCCTTCTCATCTGCAAGACTTACTGTCAGGCCTACTCTCGCGCCGAAAGAAGATCCTCCTGCCAGGCCCCCTCACAATCGACCTCTACGAAGGGTTATCCCCACGTACACCAAGGCCCCGACCAAGAGCAACAAGACAGCCACCCCAAACCATTCTAGGTAGGGGATGTAATGGCCGAAGTACGCTCCCAACGCTGCCGTAATGCCAGTGTAAAACGGAAGAGCTGTTAGTAGAACAAAGGAGAACCGCCTCTTGGACATCGCTGACACCCCGAGGGCAACACTCACCGTGTCGATGGGGAAAATGGGCACAGCGTAAACGATCCAAATGAGCCATGGCGAACCAAACAGCCAGTCCTCAATGCGCTCCCGGCGGCGCGCATCCACATGTCTGTCTACGAATGGTTTTCCTAATGTCTTAGCAAGCCAGAACACAAGGAGGCCCCCCACGACATTTCCCACGTAGTGGAGCGGCCAGCTTTGCCAGAATCCCCAGGTCGCACTTGCCAGAAAGGCAATCACTCCACCGGGAATCGGAGCCAAAACCACTTCGACGATGACCAGTAGGACGAAGGCGACCCTGGAGAGCGGGCCGACGGCCTGCACCAGCGCTTCGGGATCGACGCGAAGTACGATTCCCGCCCCAGCCACAACTATCCCAACCAGAATGGCGGCGGCCAGCGCCCGATGGCGTGGACGTGAGCGAGAGGGAGGATCCCCAGGATATTCGATTTGCAAGGGCCGGGTCAGGGCCTACTCTGCACTGTGGGCCTCCGAAGAGGCCAAAGTGGAATCGTTATGCGAGCGCGGGCGCCTGGAGTGTCCACTGGGTTCCCAGACGTGAGACAGTTGATAGACAGGGACAGTGCAACCTGCAATTTGACACCGGTGCTCATAGGGGACTCCCCTCCTCCAGTATATCCTCTTGCTCATTGGCTCCGCCCTCCAGAACCCTGAGCATCTTCTGGCTCGCCGTACGCTCGCTGACCACGGCAGCACCCACATGCACTGTGGTCAAGAGGGAGATCGCCGGGAAGGGGATCCCGTGGAGAATCTCTGAGCCCGGGACTTGATTCCACAAGACGAGAACCACGATGCCGACCACGAACGAACCGAGGACAGCCGTCAATCTGCTTCGGGAGTTTCTCGAATGAAACTCAAGCGAAGCAGACCCCTTCAGTCGAAAAGATCTTGGATGGCAGGCTTGGTCACCTTGCCCATGGCGTTTCTCGGCAAATCCTTCAACAGCAACAGCGACCTGGGAATCTTGTACCCAGACATGCGCTCAGTGGCCCATTCTTTCAGCGCCGGGAGTTCAATGTCCTCCCCGTCACAGGCCACGATGGCAACTGCCACCACCTCCCCCCAGGTATCGTCGGGCACGCCAATCACGGCACACTCCCGGATCGCGGGATGCGTCAGCAAGGTATCCTCAATTTCCAGGGCCGAAAGTTTGTATCCGCCGGACTTAATGATGTCCACTGACAGGCGACCCATGATGCGGTAATACCCATCCTCCAACACCGCCATGTCCCCCGTACGGAACCACCCCTCCACGAAAGATTCTCGCGTCACTTCAGGCTTTCGCCAGTACTCGGAGAACACCGCGGGTCCACGAACCTGAATCTCTCCGGGTTCGTCCTCCGCTTCAATCAACTCGCCCGCTTCACTCATTAATCTGACGGTGACGCCAGGCAGCCCCACGCCCACGGCACCTGGTCTGCGCTCCCCTTGCAGAGGGTTCGAGATCGCCATGCCGATTTCCGTCATGCCATAGCGCTCGAGAAGTTTCTGTCCCGTCAATTGCGTCCATTGTTCATGCACGCTGGCCGGTAATGCGGCAGAACCCGACACCATCAATCGCATGTGGGCGAATCCGTCCGTGAATCGCGCTCGATCTCGCTCATCGGCGGCCTCCAGGATCCGGATCAGCTTTACGTAGATGGTCGGCACTCCCATGAACAGCGAATACTCTTTATCTGCCACGCGCTCCAGAACCGCCCCTGCATCGAAGGACTCGAAACAGTCCGCCCTGGCCCCCGACCACAACGCGCAACCCAACACGTTGACGATACCGTGAATATGATGTAGCGGCAGAAACAGCGGAATCCAATCTCCCGATCGCCAGCCCCAGGCTTCTACCAACGCCGTGATCTGCGCCTGAATGTTGGCGTGAGTGCTCACCACACCTTTGGGCTTGCTGGTCGTGCCGCTGGTGTAGAGAATCATCGCCCGCCTCTGGGCCTCCAGTTGCGGCAACGGCACGGACTGCGGCGATGAGATCCCATCAATACTGAGCAGGGACACCGAAAGCCGATCACAAAGGGGCTTGAGCTTCGCCAGTGAATCCTCGGGTGCGATTATGCGATCAATCTGAGCATCGGTGATCACATGTTCGAGTTCCGGATCTGCCGCGGACAGGCTCAGTGGCACGGCAATTCCACCGGCTCTCCAGATGCCCCACTGGACCGCTGCGTACTCAAAGCTTGCCGGGATAAGAAAAGCGACTCTCTGTTCATTTAGGTCGGTGGACCCATTGAGCAGACTGGCGGCTATTCCCTCTGATACTGAGAGTAGCGAGTCGTACGAGTGATCATGACCATCTGATGTCAGGGCAACCCGTGCCCCGAAACTCCGTGCCCGCCGAACCAATTCGAGCTCAGGCATGCTTCGGTCTCTCCTCGATTCAGCGCCATGGTGTCAGACGGAAACTGTTAGCCCATGATCGCCCTGATGACCACGAAAATCACCGAAGGCCCTAACAGGGCCCCCAGTCCAGTATAGAACGTAGCCGTCATCGCGCCATAGGGAACCAGACGTTCGTCGGTGGCGGCCAGCCCCCCCGCCACTCCACTTGTGGTGCCCATGAGACCACCATAAATCATCGCCGAACGCGGATTATTCAATCCGATCAGTGGTGCGACAAACGGTGTTCCGGCCATCACCAGCATGGATTTGATTAGCCCAGCGGCGATACTGAGTGCGATCACATCCGAACTGGCCCCAATGGCTGCACCGGTAACGGGCCCCACGATGTACGTCGCCGCACCGGCGCCTATCGTGGTCATGCTCACGGGATCGGTATAGCCGAAAGCATAGGCCACCACCGCGCCGATCGTGAACGACACGAATACGCCAGCAAACAGAGAGATGACCCCACTCGCTCCGGCACGCGCCAACTCCCGCGTATTCACGCCGAAAGCGGTGGCAATGATCGCGAAGTCCCGAAGCATGGCGCCGCCCATCAATCCGATACCGGCAAATACCTCCAGGTCGGCAATGCCGCGGCCACCTCCGGTAATGACGCCTCCAACATATGCTGCTAGCAAGCCAAGCATGATGGCGATAGCTGACCCGTGAAGGTGCCCTCTGGTCAGACGCGCGGACGCCTGATAGGACACCCACACGGTGATCCCCACGACGGCGAAGGCAGTAATCAAGCCATATCGGCTCATCACTTCTGCCATGAGATCGACAACCATAGTCATACGCTCTGCTCGACGTCTGCTTCCTTCGGCAGCGGCGGCGGCTCACCGCCGATGCGACTGAGCAGCGGTACCAGGGCACAGCTAACCACAACGGCCAGGACTCCAGCCAGCACTGCCGCTGTCCCGCCCCTTACCGCCGCTACCACGTTCTGGCTAGCCGCCATCGCCACGACCACCGGTATATAGATGGCACTCCAGAAGGTGATGCCCGTCTGGGAGATGGGGCGGAGGCGACCGCTGGCCTGCCCTTTCGCAGCAACCAAAATCAGCAGCAACATGGAGATACCGACACCGCCAACATTCGCGTCGATGCCAATCAGCTGCCCAATCAACTCCCCTATGAACGCGCCGGCCAGCATGCACCCCGCAAGCAATGCTACGCCGTATATCACCACTGGTGACACCTAGGGCGGGAGACCATGCGGGAAACGGCAATCCCTCTGTCCCACGAACTCCCCAGCAGATCTTGGTAACTGAACACACCCTCGGATACCACTGCGGCCGAGGGTTCCGGCCAAGACTGCCCGCAATCGAAGAGGGGAAGTATCACAATCAAAGCAAGGTCTCGTTGGGTCCTGTAGACGGAAAGGATGAGGGGTGCTTTTCAGGCTGATCCCCCGACGACACTACCGAGCCGATCTCTACCAACCTTCAGCCGCAGGGGCCTCCGGATCCGACGACAGGAAACGAATCAGCTGTACGTTGACGACCTCCGGAACCTCTTCATGCGGATTGTGCCCGACGCCGGGGATGAGGAATGCCTTAGCGTTCGGCAGAATCTCAACTGCCCGGCGTACATTCGCCGGAAAGTTCGGTCCGTCAATCTCCCCACCCAGAATCAGGGTCTTGGTTTGGATGTGAGGCCAATCGTCGACAATCGTGTCCAGCGAGCGCAGGTTGCCGCCGAGTGAACGCACGTATTGCAGGCGCGGCCAGTCACCACTGAGTCTCTGACCATGACGAATGCGAAGGTGCTCCAGGAACTCCGGCTTCCAGTTCACATATCGTCGGGTCTCAGTCTGCACGTCGCGGTCGTATGCCCGTTGTAGATCCTGGGTCGTGTTGATCTCCCCAGTAAATGGCCGGTAGCCGCGACCCGCACGGTTATCCGTGAGGCCGACCTGATTGACAGTCACCAGGTGCGTCGTCATTTCCGGATAAAGGAAAGCAAAACGGGTGGCCATCTGTCCACCAATCGAGTGTCCAACTATCCCGGCTTCTGAGATTCCCAGGTGCTCCATGAGGCGTGCCGTATTCGAGGCGTGCAGGCTAATGCTATACGGCAGAATGGGCTTGGAGGACTTACCCCACCCAAGACGGTCCTTAACAATCACCCGGTAGCCTTCATTCGCCAGAGCCTCAATCTGCTCCTTCCAGTACCATCCGTAGTAGCTACCGCCGTGGTGTAATACGACTGATTGCCCATTCGCCGAGCCCACGGGTGGAACATCCATGTACGCAATCCGGACATCTTGTCCGAACACCTCAAGGTCCATGAACTCGACCGGATGCGGGTACTCGATCTCCTCCATATTGATTGAGATGGGACCCCAGTCGGTCGGGGGCTCCGCGGGAGGCGAAGCCGACTGCGCCTGCAGTTCCAGACCAGACCCCCAGGCCAAAAGAACGCAGAGCGGGAGGATCGCCAGAGCCTGTTGGCACGCCGCGCGTGCAGTCATCATCGGTTCTCCTTGATTTTTCTGTCTTCTGTCAAGACATCGCTCGGGAAGATATCAGAGCTTCTCGCCAGCACGCAATTGCATTCCCGAGGCCCTTCCACTCAGCATGATCATTGTTCTCTTCTCCTTTCATCCCCGCGTCCTGAGATTCCCGTCAACTGATAAGTATCCCGGTCCGTTCGCCCAACGACAGTAAAGAAAGCGCTTCATGAGCCCCCCCCGAATGACCTCCGGAGCACGAACCTCAATGACCGTCCATTGATCGGAGTGAGAAAGCGCTCCAGTTCTCCACTTCCCTGATTCACGTTAAAGGTCCCGAACATCGCGTTATCCGTATTGAACATATTGTAAATGATCCATTCAATTGCCCACGGCTCAAATCGAAAAGAGGCTCGGCCATTTGTGACGAAATACCCATCCAGTGGCAAAGACTCATTCGCTTCATCGCCCCGGAGCCACTGTCCACCTAAGAGCCGTCCATCAAAGCCAAGACTCACTCCGCTGAGATGGTCGTATGAAGCACCAAACTTTGTCTGGTGTTCCGGAATCATTGGGAGAACATCTCCTGGGCTGACAACGTTTTCGCCTGAGAGGTCAGACTCCTCAACATCGTCGTCGGCTCGGGCACTGAAAATTTCCTCCCTGTTCTGGAAGGTCGCACGGGTGTAAGCGTAGTTTGCATAAAAAGACATGCTGGACCCGACCATCGTCCTGGCCTCCAACTCGACCCCTTCTCGTTGGGTCTTGTTCAGGTTTCGGAAAAATCCTTCGACTATGGACTCCTCTGAGGGAACGAAGAAGATCTCGTTCCTCACGTCCGTTCGATACACAGAAACCGCAAGGTCTGAAGCATCCCACTGCCATTCAGCCCCAAACTCATAATTTGTGGCCGTGACTGGATCCAGCGGTGGGTCATCGCCAAGGGCAAAGGGTAGAGGACACGCGTCCTCCGGATCTGAACATGCAAGTTCGAGGATGGCCGGAGCTCTAAATCTGAACCCCACCGACCCGAACACACGAGCTTCAGCTCCAACATCCAGGCTAAAGCCCACTTGTGGACTAATGCGCGTGAAACTCGAGACGGTATCGGCTGCCGGATCCAGGAGGTCTTGAAACGGGATTCGAATGAAGTCGAAGCGGGCTCCAGCTGATAGAACAGCTCGGTCCACCTCCAGGTCTGCCATGGCATAGGCTGCCAGATCCAGCGAAGGGCTTTCCACGTCCGTCGTCAGCTCACGTCCAATGGTATACCTGTCTTCCTCGAAAATCTGGATTCGGGACCAGCTGCCCGCCAAGTCAAAGCCTGCCCTGAGGAAAAAAGGCCTTCCGTCGAGAGTAAGCGGTCGCCGCCAGTCACCGATCCCTCCAACGGTGTTGTTCTCTGATAGACTTCTGACATCACCCTCGGGAGGCTGATTGACGTTGAATCGCTCAGCATTCGTCCGGCGAAAGAAAGCGGTCAGTGCGGCCCTTCCCGAGAGGAGAGGGTGGTATCCTGACATTGTGACCTGCTGAAGTTCCAGGGCCTCGAAGTCTCCCGCGGTAAAATTCACCTTCCGGTTTAAGTCATAGAGGCTCTTGGGAAGAGAGCCTGCAGTCTCCGCCTGCGAGTCAGCCCATAGTGTCTGCACGCGAAGGCCTTGGTCAGTTTCTGTTCTGCCAAGGTTGATCAGGCCGTTGAACCGGTCCGCACTTGTGTCATCTCGCCATCCATCTTCTTGTTCGAGGCCTGTCGCGACATAGTAATTCCAATCCGCTGGCAAACGGCCACTGGCACTCGCCTTGCCCCCTATCATTCCGAAGGACCCGGTTGAAAGTTCGACTTCCCTTTGAGGTTCTCCTCCACCACGGCGTGTGATCAGGTTAACTGCTCCTCCGAGGGAGTTGGGACCCAAGAGGGATGCGTTTCCCTTAAGGAACTCGACCCGCTCCACGTGCTCCATCGGGAGAAGATCAAAATTCACTTCCTGCGCAGCGGGCTCATTCTGCCGGATTCCATCCAGGAAAACGGATATACCGGATGGGAGTCCGACGGTAGGGCCCACGTTGAAGCCCCTCGCACTCAGGTTGAGCTTGTAAGGAGATCCCAGGTCGTCATATAGGGAGACACCAGCCTGGGTGGAAAGCACATCGGCGACCAAGCGGGGTTTCCAGTTGTCGATCTGGTCCCGATCTATGGTGGAGATCCTGGCTGGAACACCTGAGCCTATAGAGGGCCCTGCCCTAGGCACAATTGATACGAGCACCTCCACCGGGGAGAGTTCGAAGGTGATCGTGTCCGGAACGGCCCGAATCGTATCAGGGTCCTGAGCCAATACTGGGGAAGCGACAAGCAAACATACGGCCGCCACCCATCTGAAACTCTCAGCCAACTTCTGGCAGCACACTATGGGCTCCTTCAGAACCTTCATACTGTAGCTCCTTGTTGCTTAGCATCGGCACCCCTCCTACCATGCCCTGAAGCGCGCGGACTGGAAAGTCCTCCTGGTCTCAAGGCTCATAATGAATCCGTTTTCACACGCCCTACTAGTTGCGGGTGTCACGGTGGCCTCCTCCCTCGCCTCTGGGCTATGGCCACCCCCCGCAAGGGCACAAGCAGACCTTTCCTCCGCATCGATTGACTCGTTGGCGGCCGCAGCAGACCGTGGAGATGCGGAGGCCCAATATCAATATGGGCGGCTGTTCGAGATTGGCACCGATGAGCTCTCCATTAACTACGAGACTGCCACCGAATGGTACGAACGTGCAGCTGAACAGAATCACCTCCCGGCAATGCTGTCACTCTCCACGCTGCTCCTTGGCCCGGAGCCAGCTGAGGCAATGGAAGTGGTTGTCCGGGCTGCCGAGCTCGGATCGGCTGAGGCACAGTGGAGAGCAGGTCAGATCTACTCCGGAAGAATTCTTCTTCCGCTCTCCGGTTTAAGCTTGGATCGGGAGGCAGCACTTCGCTGGTTCACATTGGCAGCTAACCAGGAACATCATCCTTCGGAGGAAGCACTCGCCGACCTCTACACAGACACCGGGGATGGATCGCGATATGCCGAGAGCATTGAATTATATCAGCGTGCTGCGGAGTCGGGAGGCAGCGCTTGGGCAGTGTTGCGCCTGGGGATGATCTCCGCGATCGGAGAAGGCATAGAAGAAAGCGACGTCATTGCTTGGGAGTGGTTCTCGCAACTCGGCTCGACATACGCTTTAGATCCCGACCTCTTTTCAAATGCTGACCTTGATGTCCTGGGTGGCCTTCAGGCCTACTACGGGCTGAATTTTCTTGGCGGTGATGCTGAACAGGATCCTGCTGCCGCAATTGAGGCATTCAACAGTGCAATCAGGTCTTCCGAGGAACTGCTCATCCGCCCCTTCATCCACCCCTCGTTCCTGCGCGTCTCCCGGCGGATACTTCAGAAGCTCCAGGAGTAAGAAGTACGTCCACACACTGCGAGTATAGGAGGTTCTCTTTAACTAGAACGTACGGACCAGCTCGCGCATACGTCTCCTGCTCGCTTCATCTGGGAGCCGCCCAAAGCCTGCCAGAATGTTCTCTTCCATATGCTCTGGGTTCGTGGTCTCCGTGAGCACACAGGTAACGGCAGGGTTGGAGAGAATGTACTTTACTGAGAACTGTGCCCAACTCCCGCAATCGAACTCTCCTGCCCACTCTGGAAGCTGTCTTCCTCCAACCCTCTGGAACCAACTGCCATTCATGAACGGGCGATTGATAAGGACAGCCATACCACGGTCTCGTGCCAGGGGGAGAAGGCGCTCCTCCGCCTCCGCCTCGACTGGAGAGTAGTTCACGTGCACGAAGTCCAGTGGCTCCTTCCTCATGAACGCCTCCAGACGATCGTGGTTCCGGTTAGCTGAGACAGTCACGCCGATATAGCGGGCTTCACCCGACGCTTTCCAGTCCCGAACGTTCGGCCAATGAATCTCCAGGTCCCTCATACTTTCAACCTGAACAAGGTCAAACGTACGTCGTCCGAACAACCGCTGTGTTTGCCGCATCTGGTCTATGCCGCTCTGCTCACCATCCGTGTTGATCTTCATGGTAAGGAAAAGATCATCTCGAAACTCGGGCAACTGCAGCATTCGACCGAACTCCTGATCGATCGCCTCGGGTCTGGTGGAGGTGTCGACTACGCGACCGCCATACTCAAGAAGCATGCGCACAACGTTAGAAATTGGCTCCGTGCCCGCAGTGGGAATGTCAAGCACGGACGCCGTGGAGCCAAAGCCCACAATTGGGAGCTCTTCTCCACTCACAGGAATTAATCGGGTAGGTAGAGCGTCTTGTAACCGAACCGCTGGAGACAACGGCTCACCTAACAGCCGACCCATTGGGTGAGCAAGTAACGCGCCCAGCCCCATCATTTGGATCAAGAAGTCGCGGCGGCTTCGGCCCACGTTATTAGCCACAATACGCTCCCGGTTTGTTTCTTGGGCGTCGGCTCCGGCCTCACCTCATGTTCGGAGCTCGCTGAACGAGCTCGACACTCGCTCCACTCGGCCCACCGACAAAAAAGAAAAAGATCTGTCCATTCACAAAGGTCAGGTCCATCGGCTCTCTAGTGATTTCCACACCCTTGCTTCGGAGCTCCCCCATCTTTGGCTCAAGATCAAGAGCTCTCCACCCAAGGTGGTCGATCGCTCCCTCACTACTCGGGAATGTTTCACCGCGGGACACCAACAGCCAGACGTTACCCGGATAGAGAATCCCATCCAAGCGACCCCGCAGGGGTGTGCGGACACCACCGAATTGGTCCGCGTACCACTGAAGGGCGATCTCCGGCTCCGGGCTTCTCAGGTGGACGTGATGGAATCCGAGATGCTGAGGGTCCTGGACAAGTTCAAGTCGCACCCCCCATGGATCCTCTACGAAGCTCAGCGGAAAGAGACCCTCGACATCACGCCTTGGCGTGGTAATTGTCGCACCAGCTGCCTCCAATTCCCTAAGCTTGCTGTCCAGATCCGAGAAGGAAAATCCTATGTGGTCAATCACGCTCCCCGTACTCGGCCTCCGATCCGGCGACTGCTGCCAAATTAGCCGGGTGGTACCAAAGAGCAGACGTTCATCCCGACCATCGACCTCCTCGCCCCCCAAGTGATCTTGGTACCACTGGGCAGCCGCCTGGGGATCTGGCACAGCCATGTGGAGATGGTCGTAAAGCAGTGTCTCTGTTTGAGCTCCTACTTCGAAGCCAGATATCGCCAGCAAAACTATCGCTGTGAACAATGGTGAAAATGAGCGTTTCATTTTGGGTCCCAAAACCCATCGAAACGTGTATTCCGAGTCACGTATCTTCATCGATTCTACGGAAGGGCGAAGGTGAAGAGTGCGCCATAAGCTGCCATGCTGATGTACTGGCGGCCACCAACGCTGTAGGTCATGGGGGCCGATTTCACCGCCGCACCATCACCCACACTTATGTACCAGAGGCTCTCACCCGTATCCTGATCAAGCGCGAAGATGTATCCATCGCCACTTCCAGAGAAAACAAGGCCGCCGCCAGTACTGAGGATCCCGGCTTTCCCCCCTGTCGTGGGGATCTCGTATTCCCACTGCAGTGCTCCTGTGATCGGATCCAGGGCCCGAACAGCCGCGAAAAAGTTCTCCGGATCATCGGCACGTTGCCCGTAGCCTCCCGTAAACTGATCACCTTCCACGTACTCGTCATCTCGCTTGAAGTAGATATCCGCTCCATCCATTGCGTAGGTATAGAACAGCCCTGACATGGGACTAAAGCTCGGCGAGTTCCAATTCGTGGCACCACCAACCGTTGGAGAAACCTCAACCCCCGCTTCCGTCGGGTCCATATCCTCCACGAGGATGGGACGGCCATTCGGGTCTAAACCCTGCGCCCAGGTTTGCAAGGCAAAGGGAATCCCGTGCAGAAACTCCCCTGTCTCGCGATCAAGCACGTAATAGAAACCATTCCGATTCGCCCACAACATCACCTTGCGGACCGCACCATTGACCTCCAAGTCCGCGAGAACGGGGATCTGGATGGCATCCCAGTCATGCGTATCATGAGGAGTAAATTGGAAGCCCCACACGAGTTCGCCCGTGTCGGCATCGAGTGCCACGACGGCATCGGCCCACAGGTTGTCCCCAAGACGCATGTCTCCATTCCAGTCAGGAGCAGGGTTGCCAGTTCCCCAGTACACCAGATTGAGTTCGGGATCGTAGGATCCGGTTACCCAGGTAGGAGCGCCTCCCGTTTTCCAAGAGTCGCCACTCCAAGTCTCGTTGCCCGGCTCCCCGGGACCAGGGATCGTGTAGTAGCGCCACGCCAGCTCGCCGGTTTTTGCGTCATAGGCATCCAGAAATCCGCGGACACCAAACTCCCCGCCGGCCATGCCCGTGATCACCTTATCTCCGACAACTAGCGGGGCCGAGGTTATACTGTAGCCGGCCTCCGGCCGTTCAACCTCCACGTCCCAGATTACGTTGCCCGTGGCAATATCAAGGGCTAGCAGACGGGCATCGACAGTCCCCACAAAAACCATGTCATCGAGTACCGCAACGCCTCGGTTGTTTTCGCCGCAGCAAACTCGAGTCCCGGGCTTCATCTCGTGCTCATACGTCCAAAAGGTCCGGCCTGTCACCGCATCGAGCGCGATCACATCACTGGGCGTTTCGGTGATGATCATGAGTCCGTCGACAACCACCGGCGTAGTCTCGATTCTGTCTTGACGGTTGAACTGATGAATCCATTCAACCTTTAGGTCGGCTACGTTCCCGCGATTTATCTGGTCAAGGCTACTGTATCTCTGGGAGTGGTACGCGCCAGAATAAGTCAGCCAATTCTCAGGTTCTTGGTCGGCATTTACGAGGCGCTCGGCCGTGACCGGACGGCCGCTGACAACTCCTTCGGTAGCACCGAAAGGCTGTCCAGCCTCTTCCGCACCAGGACTGTCTGGCATCGAGTCGTCGCCTGACTGACAAGCCACGCACAGGATGCATAAAGAGGTGATCAGGGTTCTCATTGGTCAGCTCCTTCTCCCCGCAGACTTGCGAGATAGGCAATTATGTTGTCGATATCGTCATCCCCGCCAAAAGAACGAAGGCAGGCAACCACTTCATCGATTCTACGGAAGCGTGAAGGTGAAGAGTGCGCCACGTGCCGCAAGGCTGATGTACTGGCGGCCACCAACGCTGTAGGTCATGGGGGCCGCGTGCACCCCACCACCCACACTTATGTACCAGAGGTTCTCACCCGTATCCTGATCGAGCGCGAAGATGTGTCCATCCCCGCTTCCTGAAAAGACAAGGCCGCCGCCAGTGCTAAGGATCCCTGGTCTTCCCCCCACCGTGGATATCGGGTATTCCCATTGCCGTGCTCCTGTCACCGGATCCAGGGCCCTAACAGCCGCAAAAAAGTTCTCCGGATCATCGGCATTTTGCCCATAGCCTCCCGTAAACCGATCACCTTCCACGTACTCGTCGTCTCGCTTGAAGTAGATAGTCGCTCCATCCTGTGCGTAGGTATAGAACAGCCCTGACATGGGACTAAAGCTCGGCGAGTTCCAATTCGTGGCACCACCAATCGTTGGAGAAACCTCAACCCCCTCTTCCGTCGGGTCCATATCTTCCACGAGGATGGGGCGGCCATTCGGGTCTAAACCCTGCGCCCAGGTTTGCTCAGCGAAGGGAACCCCGTGCAGAAACTCCCCTGTCTCGCGATCAAGCACGTAATAGAAACCATTCCGATTTGCCCACAACATCACCTTACGGACCGCTCCATCCACCTCTAGGTCCGCTAGAACGGGGATCTGGATGGCATCCCAGTCATGCGTATCGTGAGGAGTAAATTGGAATCCCCACACGAGTTCACCCGTATCGGCATTAAGTGCCACGACGGCATCGGCCCATAGGTTGTCCCCGAGACGCATGTCTCCATTCCAGTCGGGAGCAGGATTGCCAGTGCCCCAGTACACCAAATTGAGTTCGGGATCGTAGGATCCAGTTATCCAGGTCGGAGCTCCCCCCGTTCTCCACGAGTCGCCACTCCACGTCTCGTTGCCTGGCTCCCCGGGACCAGGGATCGTGTAATACCGCCACACTCGCTCGCCCGTTTTTGCGTCGTAGGCATCCAGAAATCCGCGGACACCAAACTCCCCTCCGGCCATGCCCGTGATCACCATATCTCCAATGACAAGTGGGGCCGAGGTGATACTGTAGCCGGCCTCCGGCCGTTCGACCTCTACGTTCCAGATGACGTTACCCGTGGCAATATCAAGGGCTAGCAGACGGGCATCGACAGTCCCGAGAAAAACCATGTCATCGAGCACCGCAACGCCTCGGTTGTTAATGCCGCAGCAAACTCGAATCTCTTCCGGAATAGGGTGCTCATACGTCCAAAAGGGCCGCCCTGTCGCCGCATTGAGCGCAATCACATTGCTCGGCGATTCGGTGATAATCATGAGTCCGTCCACGACCACAGGCGTAGTCTCGACTCTGGAGAGTGTGTTGAACTGATGAACCCACTCAACCTTTAGATCGGCTACATTCCCTCGATCTATCTGGTCAAGGGTGCTGTATCTCTGGGAGTAGTACCCACCAGAGTATGTCAGCCAATTCTCAGGCTCCTGGTCGGCATTTACGAGTCGCTCAGCCGTGACCGGACGACCACTGGGACCGATGACTCCTTCCGCAGCGCTGGATGGCTGCCCAGCTTCTTCCCCACTGGGGCTGTCCGGCATCGAGTCGCCTGGCTGACAAGCCGTGCATAGGATGCAGAGGAAGGCCGTCAGGGTTCTCATTGGTCAACTCCTTCTCCGCGCAGACTTGCGAGGTAGGCAATAAGGTTGTCGATGTCGTCATCATCGAAGAGCCCCTCATAACTGGGCATCCTCGAGGTTTTCACCGGCTCGAACTGTTCCAATTGTGCCTTCGGAAAGGACAACAGCCGATTGTTTATATCCAGAAGCCGAACGGACTGTATGTCTTCGCCTAGCAGGTAGCCGCTCGCATTCGTCCCAGCAATGGTGGTTAGCTGAGCCGACCACCACCGCGGATCCACCTCCGCATTCGGATCAAGAACCGAGGTCCGGAGAAATTCCACGGACCGCCGATAGCCAATCAATGTCAAGTCGGGACCTTGCGTCGTCCCCTCGCCAGCAACTATGTGGCAGGTGCTGCAGTTTGCCGACCCAAAGAAAAGCTCCCTGCCCCGCTGCGAGTCCCCTGGCGGAATTTCCCCACCTCCGCCGAGAGAACGAAGGTATGCGACCACCTTCCACGCTCTCTCATCCGTACGCACTCTGCCCGGCATTCCGGTCCCATCAATTCCTTCGCGCAGCACCTCCCGGAGCTGATCATCGGTACTCGCATGTCGAAAAGCCCCTCGCGTAAGGTCGGGGCCCAGCCCTCCTCTGGCATCACCTCCGTGACATTGTGCACAGTCCAATTCGAAGGTTCGCCTTCCTTCCGCTACATCGGCCGCACTCGTGTAGGGGTTCTGTGCCTCGACCGAAGAGGTGTTGAGAAGGAGGATGGTCCCGATGAAGAGAGCCGCTGCTGATGACCATCGGATTCGGTTCATTCGTGTCCTTCCTGCTAGGGGGGGCAACGTTCAGCCAACTGATATAATGGGGTTGCCAAGGTAAGAAGAAGCTTCTCAGAGAGGCAAGCGTAGCACTTGCGGTTTGTCACCCGGACCCAAATGATTCAGCTGGACTCCATCCCACGTCCTACTCAACTGGAGGTCTCCATGGACCGCACACGCACTGGGCCCTTTGGTCCACTCTCGCTCATTGCGATTGTCCTAACCGCGTGTCTCGCCTCACCACCCGGCATGGTGGCACAACAAGATATCGCACAACAAGATGATCGGCTCGCCGAGCCATTCTACGGCATCAGCACTGATGGTGAGCTGGATCCCGGTTTCTTCCCAGTTCGCGCTACAGGCGTTTCAACGGCACCAATTGTCCAGGCGGCGAAAGCGTACCTCAACACGCTTACGGCCGGACAGAAGGCCCGGACAATGTTTGATCTGGACGATGAGGAATGGCGACACTGGAGTAACGTTCCGGTCGGAAGCACTATGCGAGCGGGGCTGTCGTTCA
>CAUZHN010000006.1:0-59574 GCA_963579625.1 Gemmatimonadales bacterium UBA6960 | reverse complement strand
CCACCCCACTCATCCGTGAAGACCACCTTCGAACCATCGTTGTTAAAGGTGGCCGAGTGCCAGTACGCGAAGTTAGGGTCTGTCACCTCCTCAATCCGAACCGGATTCACCGGATCGCTAATGTCAAAGAGGACACCATTCCCCTGACATGCCCCGGCCGCCAAGCCGATCTCCGGGTACACAGTAATGTCGTGGCATGATGTTGTCTGTCTGGACTCCTGAGTATCCGGGCCATGGTCCCCACCTCCCCACAGGCCCGCAATCGAGCCGCTCTCAGGATTCGCGAAAACCCGTGGCTCATTCACGACACGAGCGTTCTCGGGCGCGTCTAGCGGAACCTGGATAACCGAGATGCGCCAGAACGAGGTATCTGGCTCGTCAGGGTCGTCAATGTCCAGACATCCCTCCAGCTCTTCGCCAGAGCGTACGGCGCTTGTGCCGGACACGTACAGGTAGACGTTCTCGTTGTCGTTTGGATCTCTGAGGATGGTATGCGTGTGGGAGCCCCTGCAGGTTTGCACGGCAGCAACCTGAACAGGGTTTTGGATGTCACTCACGTCGAAGATCCGAACACCGCGAAACCGCTCTGCATTAACGTCCAGCCCGATCTCCTCTTCGGTGGAAACTCCACAGTCGAGTCTACTGCGGGCTTCTTGATCCGAACGGAAGAGGAGATCACCGTATATAGAGAGATCACCCTGTGCACCGGGACATACGACCGATGTCAGTAGCTCCGGGCTCACTGGGTCCGCAATATCGTAGATGTTGAAACCATTGTAGTTACCCACGAACACCAGATCCCCCCTGAACGCGAGGTCGGAGTTCTTGTAATTCTGCGCTCCGGGCTCGCCGGGAACAAAAAATCCGGGGGGCCGGTCCCGGTGACCCCTCAACTCAAGGTTCGAGCTTGCCACTTCCGCATCCTGCCAACCCGCTTCCAGCCCAACTCGAGGATCGACCTGCCCACCTCCGGTCTGCGCCCATGTGGTCGCCGGGCTCAAGATCAATCCGACTGTGAAGACCACTGTAGCTAACCCCAATACAATCCAGTGACTTGTCAGGTCTTGGACCATCTCTTTAGATCTCATTCCTGATTCCTGGTTGGGACTTGGGCAACCCTCAAGGGCTCCCAGTCAGCATTCGGACCATGCGCGCGATTTCGATGCGCTGGTCGCTATCGACATCAACGGCAAACTCGAAGATTACCCCCTCTTCACCCGCCCCCTCACTAGCGAAGAGCTCCCGCACCATCGTCAGCGCTCCCTCATGGTGGCGGATCATATACACCAGAAACAGCCGATCGAAGTCGGCCGCTGAAGCCTCCTCCAACTCAGCCAACTCGTCCACGGTCAGCATGCCGGGCATCAGTACGGGTTGACCACCAGAAGATTGTATCTGATACCCGACGGTCGGGCCCGGAATGTCTTCACCTCGGGCTGCGAGCCATCGCTCCATGAGCGCCATCTCATCCCCCTGGGAGCGCTCGATCCGCTCAGCGAGGAGCCGAACTCCTTCCCCCTCCGCTCGGCTCGGGACAAACCGGCTCACGGTAAGCGCCTGGGCATGGTGGGCGATCATCCCCTGCATGAATCTCACGTCGGCTGTGGTGACCAGCACGGGGGGAGCCAGCTCGGATTCTTCTGCACTGAGCACCCGACTGGGCTCTCCGGGAGCTCCGGGTTGCACGAGCCGAGGACCGGACCCCTCACTTGCCACGGCACAGGAGGAAAGCAGCAGACATACCGAAGCGGCCACATCCCAACCTCCAGCCAGTGAACCTTTCATGCCTCCAACTCCCTGCCAGGAGTGGGCCCATCCACTAATAGTCCATCACTGATACACCTGGAAGTAAATCACGGGCCACACGAGCACCACAAAATACCAGAAGATCCGCACGGCTTTGAATTGAGCATCTGAGAGTACACCACGCCTCAACCTCCCCCAGGCCCAGGCGAGGAACCCAAGAGCCACCAGAGCATTCAGCATATGGATCCCCACAATCAGGTAGAAGAACGCACCGTATGCGCCGGATCTCACGGAAAGCCCCTCCTGAACCAAACCGAGCCACTCCACACCCTGAAAAGCGACGAAGAATCCGCCAAGAAGTGTAGCTGTCCCGAGGAGAATGAGAGCCCGACGAGGCTCTACCCTGAACTGCAGACTGCACAACGCCAGGATGATCCCGCTTAGAACTAGCGCAGCGGTGTTAATCGCGGTCTCTCCAAAAGGAAGGCGTGGCTGGTCTAGAGGTGGCCAAACTTCACCAACCTGGTCAGCCATGAACGCTATATGGGCCGAAATCAATCCTGTGAAGAGCAGGATCTCCATTACCACGAGGAGGATCACCGCAATCACTCCGTTCGACAGGTGCGGCCTCATCGGGCGAGGATCACGACTGGGGATCGTGGGGGCGGGAGCGTTCATAGCGGCTGTTTGATCCTATCGCTAACTGGGTTCACCTTCCAGGCAACCTTATCTTGCCATGCACAACTCCGCCACCTAGCGTGGGCAATCCGTCCCTCCGACGTTTTGTTTTCACGGTGGGATTCCGAGACAGGTGCCACAGCTGGGGGTTCTGATGAAAGGTCGCATCACTAGCAAGCTAGTCCTCTCCGCCGCACTACTTATCACAGGCACGCTGGGAGTCCCCGTGCTCGCCCATCAAGGGCAGGTGGCCGCTCAAGCCAACTCCTTCCGGGCCCGTCTTTCACCCATGCCAGTAAATGCTGCGACGCTCAACTCAATCACTGGAGTCGGGCAGGTAAGAGTGACTCTCCAAGGCAACCAACTGACCGTCACGGGCAGCTATCAAGGAATGAGTTCGGCCGCGACCGTAGCGCATATCCATCAGGGGTTTCCCGGACTGCACGGGCCCGTGGCTCACGCGCTGGAGGTTTTTTCTGTGCCAGCGGGTGAAATCGGTGGCACTGTCGAGTTGACCGACGGACAAGTAGCTGCGCTGCGGGGGCAATCTCTTTACGTCCAGATCCACAGCCAGGGAAATCCCACTGGCGAACTCAGAGGGTGGATCTACGACATCGAGACAATAGGCGAGGAACCGGCGAACCTGGAGGCGGAGTCGCTCACTGTGGCCGACCTGATACGCGACTTTCTACCGGTCACGGACGAAATGCTCCGCGACCCGGATCCGGCAGATTGGCCGATGCTCAGACGTAACTACCTTGCACATAGCTATAGTCCGCTTGATCAGATCGATCGAGATAATGTCGGCGAGCTCCAATTGGAGTGGATCTGGAGCATGCACGAGGGAGGTTCCGAACCCGGCCCCATCGTGTACGACGGAGTCATTTACCTAATCAACTCCAGTAATATCGTCCAGGCGCTAGACGCTAGAACGGGGGACTTGATTTGGGAGACGGCGTCCGGTCCAGAGAACGGACAGGACATGCGCAACATCGCCATCTACGGCACGAACATCATCCATGCGACGACCGATTCACGACTCGTAGCACTAGATGCGCGGAGCGGAGAGCAAGTTTGGGAGACCCGGGTGGCAAACGACAGCCTCGGATTTCAGTTTTCCAGCGGTCCAATTGTGGCAGATGGAAAGATTATCCAGGGACAGGCGGGCTGTGCACGCTACATCCCTGAGTCCTGCTACCTAACAGCGCACGACGCCAACACTGGCACGCGCCTGTGGGAGTGGAACCCCATCGGCCAGGCTGGCGAGCCAGGAGGGGATACCTGGGGCAACCTTGACAACCTCTTCCGGGCCGGTGGCGAGCAGTGGATCACCGGCAGCTACGATCCAGAGTTGAACCTCACCTATTGGGGTACAGCGCAGGCGAAACCTTGGGTCCCGGCCAGCCGCCATCAGTCCATCTTCGATGCGGGGCTGTATACAAACTCGACAGTCGCGATCGATGTGGAAACCGGAGAACTGGACTGGCACTTCCAACACGTCCCAGGTGAGGCGCTGGATTTGGATGAGGTCTTCGAGCGGGTCCTCGTGGACCGGGACGGGCAGCGACTCGTCTTTTCCATCGGTAAGCATGGCATCCTCTGGAAGAATGACCGCGTCACAGGAGAGTTCCTCGGATTCGCGCATACCACTTTCCAGAACGCATTCACAAACATTGACCCACAAACTGGAGAGATTACTTACCGGGACGATGTCATCAACGCCCAGATCGGCGAGTGGATTCCAGGCTGTCCCAGTAGCGCCGGAGGTAAAGACTGGCACTCGATGAGCTATCACAGGCCGACCGGTCTCCTGATAGCACCACTCAGTCAGACGTGTCTCGAGAATGAGGCACGGGAGATCGAACTAGTCGAAGGGAGTGGAGGGACGGCCTCTGCCCGTCTCTTCTTTGAGATGCCAGGATCCGATGGTAACCTCGGGAAGCTCGCCGCGTATGACGCAAGCACCTTAGAGGAAGTCTGGAGCTACCAACAGCGGGCGTCACTCCTGACCGGTGTTGTCTCTACCGCCGGCGGAGTGGTATTCGTGGGTGATCTGGACCGCCGATTCCAGGCCTTTGATGTGGAGACAGGGGAACTCCTCTGGGCGACACGGCTCGGGACCTCGGTCCAAGGGCACCCCATTTCCTTCGCGATCGACGGCAAGCAATACATCGCGGTGACCACTGGACTCGGAGGAGGGAGTCCGCGCAATGTGCCGCGGTTAGTCGCCAATGAGGTCAGGCACCCTAGCAGCGGCAACGCGCTATATGTGTTCAGCCTGCCAGACTGACAGGAGCGCGGCAGAGGAGATCTAGTCTTTCACATGAGCCACGCCTGGGAAATGCCCGCGGCGGTTGTCACTTCATACCAACCTCTATGACCTGTCAATATTATTGTGATCGTATTAAAGGAGGGTTATTTGTTGGTCTAGCGTCCCCAGATGTTGTTCTCCCGATCCACATCTG
This sequence comes from Gemmatimonadales bacterium UBA6960, assembly GCA_963579625.1. Taxonomy (GTDB): domain Bacteria; phylum Gemmatimonadota; class Gemmatimonadetes; order Longimicrobiales; family Gaopeijiaceae; genus JAAXGI01. Next base: position 54,685 of record CAUZHN010000006.1, on the reverse strand, counting down.
GAAAAGCCCCTTCCGGATCAATCTCAACGGATGTGAGGGTTTCACCACGGGGAAGGTCAACGGTAACTGTGTGCACCCCGCCTCCAAGTAACCAGACTTCGACAGGTACAACCTCTCGGATCGTGTCTCCCCCGGAGAGGGTCAGCAGGAGGTGCACAGGCATGAATGCCTTACCCAAGTTGGCGATAGTCACTTCGGTGGCAACTGCGCCGCCAGCGCCATCCGTCACCCTTACATTTGTGATTGCCTGATCCAGGGCCGCGGTCTCATACCAAAACGGGTACCAGAACCAGTCGAGATCCCGTCCCGCAGCTTCCTCCACGAGGTTGAAGAAGTCGTGGGGAGTTGGATGACGGTAGATCCAGTTCTCGGAGTAAGACCGGAGGGACAACCACAATGCGTCGCGGCCGATAACCGCCTCGAGAGCCCTCAAGAGAGCAGCGGGCTTCCAGTAGGCAGCCTGACCATATGTTCCATAAGGACCGTGGAGATCAGAATGCCGCATGATCGGCGTTTCCTGTTCGAGCCCAGCGACACGTAGATAGGCATTCTGATCTGCCCGCCAATATTCCGGTTCGTCCCAGAAGTCGCCGGTCGCATAGGCCTCCACGTATGTGCCCAGACCCTCGTCCATCCACGGATATGAGGGTTCATTCGAGCCGACCATCATCGGGTACCACATGTGGCTGATTTCGTGGTTCAAAGTTTCGTAGACCGAGCGGGAATCATTAAAGGCTGCCACGAAGGTGAGCATGGGGTATTCCATCCCTCCCACGGGACCCTCCGCACCAGTCATCTGCGGCCAAGGGTATGGGTGCCAGCGCTCTGCGTGGAAAGTTACAGCGTGCCGGATGTATTCCGCCGCATCGACCCAAGTCTCCGCAACAGGCCGGTAGAGGGCATGCAGAGCCACTACCTCATCCTCACCATCCCCATCCGCGTCAGGGGTCAGCGTGTGGGCTGCGTCCCACAGATACTCAGCGGAGGTTGCGAATGCGAAGTCTCGAACACCATCTGCGCGAAAGCGCCAGGTAAGTGTTCCCTCCGAGCCCAAGACGGTCGCCAGGCCAGGCCCGAAATCTTCCTCCGCAACAACGTGTACCACCTCGTCGCTAGTCATCGCCTCGTCCAGACGACGGCGAATCGGGTCCGGAAGGACCTCATCGGAGTTCTGCAGTGTGCCCGAGGCTCCCACAAGCCATCCTTCGGGCACCGTGATAGACACGTCGAAGTCGCCGTACTCCAAGTAGAACTCACCATTACCCAAATACGGCCAGATGTGCCACCCTTCGATGTCATCGTAGACGGCGACCTGAGGGTACCACTGTGCCACGTTAAACAGGCGATTATCGATATGGCCGTGCCGGGGCGCTCCCTCCGGCGGCACTTCAAAACGCCACTCAACTTCAAGCTCCACCGTCCCACCCGGCCGAAGCCTCTGGTTGAGGTACACAGCCATGAGTGTACCGTCTGTAATGTAGCTGCCGAGTTCGGGACGACCTCGTGCCTCGCGGAGATCCTGCCCTTCCAAACTCACTCGCTCTAGGATAATCCCACCCGTGATGGGAACGCTGCGGGTCCGCTCCATACCCCCGGAAAAGAGGTTCTGATAAAGGTGCAGGATCAGCCGGTCCAGATCATCCGGGGAGTTGTTCCGATACGTGATAGTCTCCCGGCCCACCAGGATTGCAGTCTCCGGGTCGAGCTCAGCCTGGATCGAGTAGTCTACCTTCTGAGTCCAGTAGTTCGGCCCGGGCACTCCCCGGTCGGTCCTTGATCCCCGAGCAATCGCATCTAGAAACGAGCGAGGTATCGGCACACGCAGGTCGGCAGTCGAGGACGGGCCCACGCTCCCCTCTGTGATAGCTTCGGCACCTGCCGATGCCAATGACGGTGTCTCGGTACCGAAGCCAGGCGCACAGGAGGTTAGGAGAGCGGCACCGATCAGGACGCGAACCAGACACAATGACAGGGGCATGATCAACCTCACTAGACATCGACGCTCAGTTGGCCCCGATGATAATGGAGGAGATTGAACATCAGTGTTCAAGCTAAGGCAAGTCCCGGCAGGGCCCAGATCTTCTCCTCTCATCTGTTCAGACTCTACTCTGCCATTGCACCCTCGTTGGTCAGCACTTCCAGTTTCGACGTTGAACACCATCGGCAAACCCCTGACGCACTCTTCCGCGTGTTTGCGCCGAATTAGATTGTAGCACACCACCAAATCATCACTTTTGTAGGCGTACATCCGTCGTTTCATATGGGACTTTGCACTCCAGACTTCGACCGCTATGTCTATCATGGTAATCCCCAAGCGTCCTCAGGATTCCGCCGACAAAGGCTCGGACATCCTCGAAATCTGGCTCCACTGGCACCTTAGAACTAAGGCCTGGAATCTGGTCCTTGGAATCGACGAATGCCACAATCGGGCGCCGGTAGTCCACAGCTAGCGTCACCTCACTCGCGGTGCCCGTGTCCCCCGGGAGAGCCACGATCACATCCGAAGATAGAACATTGATATGATTCCGGGACAACGGTTCCTTTCCCCGCCCACCACTCAAGGGAAGGTGCGTATAGATCGGGATCTCCACCCAGGGATTGGGATACCCGTCTCTCGGCTTCCCGGCGTCCTCATCCCACGGGATGATCCCAATCACCGATCCAGTACGCTGGGACACACTGTGGAAAGATTCGCTTACAGCCACCATCACACCTCCTCCCCCTCCAGTCAAAAGGTGCACGCCGCTCTCCGCCAACCACCGGCCAAGTGGAGCAGACCGATTAATATGACCCTCGCTGCCCGAGCCCATGACTCCCACAATCGGGCCGCGATTCAGTGCCGTCTTCGGTTGTCCCTTCATTAGTTCCTCTGCCCGCTAACAGCACCTTCAGGGTTCGTCGGGTCCGCCCACATGTTGGAACTCTTTCTCCGGTGCAACCTGCGTCAACTCCTAGAAGAAGTTCTGGACAAAGATGAACCTCGGACCATCGCCACTCATTGCAGGTCCCGCCACTCGCCTCATCAGGAACTGCCGATCGTCAGGTGCCATCTCGTAGAAGTCGCTGGTCCTCTCGAGGACATATTCCCGCCCAAGTCTGAAGAGCGTCTCCCTTTGAAACGAAGCGAGAAGAAATCCCGCGAAGATCGGCGAGTGGAAGAAACGGTAACATTCTGCGGGCTAAACAGCCGGCCCCTGCAAAGGAGGTTGGGTTTGACGGGAGTAGCCCGAACATCTTCAACGCGACGGCTGTCTCCGAAACCAGTTCATATGCTCCGCTGACCGTGAGTCAAAGCCAAAGCCGAGTGACCATCCCGTCTTTACGTACCAAGTGGGTGTCCACAACGGCGAAGGGACAGCTCTGAGTCCAGTTTCAGGTTGTGGTTTAGGCCCCTTGGCAGGCAATCCGCTCTACCGAATCCCCAAGTAAGACCAACTCTTGCCCTTGCCCGTCCAAAACCCGCAACGTACGGTTGAGCCTCACGAGGGATTGATCGGTTCTGCGCTTGCCGGTACCCGAAACCCAAATCTTCGGGATGCCCTCTTTAATAGTGTAACTCAGACCAAGTCGAACGAGGTGCAATCATGTCAATTCTCACTCGAAGGACCCAACCAGCAGCTTGGGTTATCGCCCTAGTGGGCATCGCGTTATTTGCCCAGACCGAACAGGTCGTCGCTCAAAACTCATCGAATCCGTACGCAATAGTCGACGGCTGGGCGAAGCTGCCGGGTGGAAGGGAGATGGGCGCTGTAGGCAAAACAACGGTGGATCGAGATGGGAGGCACATCTGGGCAGTTGTCCGTTGCGATGCCGGAGCCGAAAGGTTCGGAGACGAATGTCGCGACTCGGATCTGGACCCAGTCATCAAATTTGATCCGTCCGGCAATGTGGTAGAAAGCTTCGGAAGTGGGATGTTCATCTGGCCCCACGGGATCGACGTGGACCTCAACGGCAACGTGTGGGTGACCGATGGCGTGGGATCGGGGAATATTCCCGCGGGTGACTCTCGAGGTCATCAGGTCATCAAGTTCAGCCCCACGGGCGAAGTGCTGCTGACACTCGGTATGGGGGGAATTGAAGGTGACGGCCCATATAGCTTCACCTCCCCCAGTGATGTCGCTGTTGCCGACAATGGCGACGTCTTCATCGCCGATGGTCACGGTAATGCCGGCAACAACCGTGTGGTGAAGTATACCAATGACGGAGAGTACATCATGTCGTGGGGCCAGACCGGCTACGGCCCAGGCGAATTCCGTTCGCTCCACGCGATCGACATCGACGCGGATGGCCGGGTATACGTGGGTGATCGGAGCAACAGCCGGATCCAGATCTTCGACCAGCAGGGGAATCACATCACTACCTGGACCCAATTCGGACGCCCAAGCGGAATCGCCTTCGACGATAATGGACGAATTTATGTGGCAGACTCGGAGTCCGACGACTTGCAGAACCCGGGCTATGAAATGGGGATTCGGATCGGGGAAATCGCGACGGGCTGGGTAACAGAGTTCATCCGCTTCCCCTGGGCGGATCCCCGCGACGCATCTGGAAACGGGGCGGAGTTCGTTACGGTGGATAGTGAGGGCAACATGTACGGCGGCGAGCCCAGGCCTCGAATGCTTCGGAAGTACATGAGGGTGAGACCCTAAGGGACTAAAGTGGTGTTCTTCGGACGGCTACGGGCTCGAGTCATCCTCCACGTCCTGGTTGGCCTGATCGCAGTCACGACCCCCCTCACGGTTGATGCACAAGGCTACCGTCGAGGGGGGACCCGCGTGCGCCTTGGTGACGGCCTTCCGGATCGCCCGGGTGGCTTCACCTTCTGTCGCCTTGCATTCCTAGAGGTCCGGCGGGAACCAGGCGGGTCAAGTTGGGATACGGACTTCCCCCAGGCCGACCGTAACCTCACTACCCGGCTCTCCCAACTTACTCCTACGCCGATCTCTGGATGGGAACATGGTGAGCCCGGGTTTGCAATCGTGCGTGCCACCGACCCCAATCTGTTCCAGTGTCCATTTCTCTTCGCCTCTCACGTCGGGGTCGCCGGCTTCGAGGCGGATGAAGCCGGAGCCCTCCGCAAGTACCTAGAGAAGGGAGGCTTCCTCTGGGTGGATGATTTTTGGGGAAACGCCGCCTGGAACCAGTGGGTGCAGCAAATGGAGCTAGTATTCCCTGGTCGAACGATCGTGGACCTATCAATGGAGCACCCGCTCTTCGGGATCGTCTACGACGTGCCGCGACTGCCTCAGATCCCCTCCATCCAACACTGGAGGCGTAGCGGAGGGGGAACCTCTGAGCGGGGCTTCGAAAGCCGCCAACCTCACATTCGAGCTGTACTCGATGACGACGGGCGCATCATGGTCCTGATCACTCACAATACCGACATTGCCGATGGCTGGGAGCGCGAGGCGGAGGATCCACGGTTCTTCTATCAGTTTTCACCCGACGCGTACGCCGTAGGCATAAACATCATCGTGTGGATGATGACTCACTGAGCGAGATCACAAGACCGGGGGAACTCAGGCCTCCGCCCGATCAACCAGTGAGATATGAACAGGAATCGTTGGCTCCTCATTCTCTTTAAGGGAGCAGCATCTCCTCACTATCGACCTCATTCGCCCGCGAGAAGGAAGGTCCCGGTTCGGCATTTCGAACCTGCTCCAGCCAGAAGACGCCGTCATGAGGAACGCTGTTCCCACGAGTTCCCACGAAATCGATGTCGCCGTCTCCATCCATGTCACGGGAGAGGAACTTGTCGAACATTCCCCGCTTTCGCCGCGAGATATCATGCCGGATCCAGGTGGCACTGGGATCGCCCGGATGCTCGAACCATGCGAGTCGGCCGAGGGGATCGTAACGCGTGACGTCGCCGTCTATGTCTCTCGGCCCACGGCTATAGCCTCCGACGACTACGTCCAGGTTCCCATCCTCGTTGATATCGGCGAGGGCGAACCCGGTGACGTGGTCCGGCGCCGTAGTGCCGATGCCGTGGGACCTCCACACCTCATCTGCATCTGGTGGCTGTTCCAGCCACACCAAAAATGTTCGAGGTCGAGGAGTCCCAAGGACAATGTCGAGCCTGTCATCACCACTCAGGTCGACGAAGTCGAGGTTGAAACCCGTCGCCTCCACGGACGAGTCATCAATCTCGATGCGGTGCTCTACAAAGCGGATATCAGCTTCGCCAGTGTTCTCAAACCACATGATCCGTCGCTCGCCACGGGAGCCACCAACCACATCGAGATCCCCGTCGCCGTCCAGGTCTACGGGCCGCGCGTTGATGGGGATGAGAACACGGGTTAACTCATGTTCGATCCAACTGGATGCATCCAGCGGATCTCCCGAGATTTCGAACTAGGAGATAGCATTCAGCTGGGTTCTTTGTTCGCCGGGGCTCTGGGCCCCCTTGTTAGCTGCCACCACCTCAGGCCACCCGTCCATGTTGAAGTCCGCGAAAAAGGCGCGGATGTATGAGCCGCGGTCCCTCGCGACGGGCGGAATGATGCGTTGCCAACGGGATGTTCTAGCGTCCTTACCGGGATTCTGTAGATAGATTAGATGTGCCAGCTCACAGGCCGCGATGATGTCGGGATAGCCGTCACCATTGACGTCGGCCACCGCTACATCTTCGGCCGCACCAGCCTCCGGTCCTTCCACCAGAGTAATGAGACCCCATTGATTAGGGTCGTCTGTGCCAAAGGCGATCCGGATGTGCCCATCTGCTACGCCGTCGTATTCGGTGTCCGACTCATGGACCGAGACGATATCGGGCCAACCGTCTAGATCCAGGTCAGCCATAACCAGACCGTCCCCTCCCCGGATCGCCTCATCATCAATGATGTGCTCTCGCCAGGAGATGTACTGTCCGTTGGAGGTTACAGCCATCGTCGGAGCGTCCCCAACCGGGACTCGTAATCCTGCGGATGCGCCGTTGTCAAAGGGCGGGCTGGCATGCTCCAACATACCAGAAGACCATCAAGACCAAGACTGTACGAGCTACTCTCACTTCCCCCTCTTCACTGTTTGTTAATTCTCAGGGAAAGACTCAGTCGCATCTTCAGCATTGGAGCGAACTCCCTGATCGGTATGGTATTACCTGAGATGCTCATTGAAGAAATTCATTGTTCGTCTTTGTGCAAGCATTGCCGATGCCTCATCGTAGCGGGGCGTCGTGTCGTTGTGGAAACCATGATTGACTTCTCCGTACATATGCATCGAATAAGTCTTTCCGTTGCCGCGCAGAGCCACGTCGAAGGCCGGCCACCCGTCATTGATTCGGTCGTCCAGCCCCGCATACTGCATCATGAGAGGAGCCTGGATCAGAGGGACATCCTCTGCTGAGGGCTGTGACCCGTAGAAGGGCACGCCAGCACCCAAGTTCGGGAGCCGTACCGCCAGCGTATTCACGACCCCACCCCCGAAGCAGAATCCCACCGCACCGACACGCCCCGTGCTCTCCGGCCTCGCCATCAGGAACTCAGCGGCAGCCACAAAGTCCTCTACCATCGTGCCACGATCAAGTTGACTCTGCAGGGTCCGACCATCGTCGTCATTGCCCGGATAGCCACCAAGTGGCGTGAGGGCATCGGGCCCAAAGGCCAAGAAGTCGGCAGCGGCAAATCGGCGAACGACGTCTTCGATGTACGGGTTTAGTCCTCGGTTCTCATGAATCACCAGGATGGCAGGCCGCCGGGCATCTGTCGCTGGCCGCGCCATGTATCCTCTCATCGTACCTGAGCCGTTCGGCGACTCGTAGTCCACATACTCAGTCTGGATACGGGCGTCATCAGGCGCGACGTGACGAGCCCAGACGTAGCGGGGGCGGAGGGCTTCGAACATGCTGGCTGCCGTGATCCCCCCGACAGCAAACTTCGCGGCGCCGTCGAGAAAGCTGCGTCGATCAATCATCCCGTGCACGTATTTATCGAACAGGCTCAGGACTTCTTGCGGAAAATCGCTCGCTTTCATTCGCTCATGTGACATCTGTCAGCTCCGGGCCGGATGGAGGAAGGTGTGCTGCGAGAACCAAGTGCGCAGGCTTAGCGTCTTACCATTGTGCACAGCTTCTCCTGGTCCCGGCAAGCTGATGAGCTGGGGTCGCCAACTCCGGCAGCACGCTGTACAATATGGAACGGCCATTTGGACGAGGAGATGATTTCATGACTTTCCGTACATTCGCCCGGACTTTTTCCATCCGTCGGGGTTCCCCACCCGCTCTTCTTGCTCTGGCAGTGTTGATCTCCGCCCTAGGGACAACTATTGACCGCCCTGAGGAGATACGCGCAGCGACATTCAGGCATCTCGCCCTCAGGAGTTCCTTGCCCGCCGCAGATGCGACTGTCGAGAGGACGCTCGAGGAGGTGCGGTTGTTCTTCACCGAGGCCCCCCAGATCGACGCGACCTCGATCCGCATTGCCGATGGAATGAACGAACTCGTCGCCTCAACCGAGGCAGCTGCGGACGGGGAGGACCCTTTGCAGGTGTTTATCCGGCCCGAGACGTTACTAGAGCCAGGCAGCTACACAGTGTACTGGAGGGCGATGGCTCAGGATGGTCATGCCGAGAACGGCGATTTCGGGTTCCAAGTCACAACTGAGTGATTGAGGCCCTGCTTGGCCCACTCCAACGCTGGCTCATGCACGTTGGTGTGCTGCTGATCGTTGGGGTCGTCGCGTGGACTGGGATCGTACGGCCTGCCGCAATAGCGGTCCTCCAGACAGACGACGTCGGCCCACAAACACCGAAGGCATTCCAGGAGCTCTCCCGAGGGGTCGCTCGCATCGGCAAGGCGACGGCGATTCTTCTCATACCTGTCTGGGTACTTAGTTTCGTAGTCCAGATCCTTGGCTTCAGGGATCCTTTCGTGCCCCTTATCGAGGACGTGTCCTTCCTCCTTCGAGAAACCTTCTGGGGGAAGGTTTGGGTCGTTCAGGGCATCCTACTTCTATTGCTGTCGTTGAATTCTGGGAAGTTGGTGCACCGCTCTGCACTGGGCTGGATGGCCTTGGTAATCCTCGTCATCGCCTTGCCGGTAACGCTGGCTCTCTCTAGCCATGCCATGTCCGAAACCGGGATTCACAGGATCATCGCCGTTATTGCCGACGCGTCTCACATCTTGGCCGTAGGAGCCTGGATGGGATCCCTCACGCTAATCCTTGTCGTGGGGAGTCGATTGGGGGACCGAGAATCCCTCCTTGCCGCCCAACTGAGAGCGTTTTCTCCGGTTGCTCTCACTGCAGTACCGGTTCTGATCCTGATGGGCGGAACCCTGTCCTTTTATCATCTCTCGGCTATTCAGGATCTCTGGTCCACACCATATGGCAGAGTCCTTCTCTGGAAGCTCCTGTTAGCAGGCACAGTCTTAATTATGGGCCTCATCAACTGGAGATTCGGCCTCCCGACATTGGAATCATCCACGGGTCGTCGAACAGTTCGTCGCAGAGCAGCGTGGGAGGTGGCAACAGCCGGCATTGTACTCGCATTCACTGCGGTTCTTACCGGGATACCAACCCCATGAATGCTTGCCAGACAACACCTTATTCGAAGTCTTTTAGGAAAGTCCGAACCCAGCCCGAGCCGGCAGCAGCCCTGTTAGCAGCGACCCAGATAAAACGTGAACAAGTGGTAAACCTAGACGGGCACTTGCCATCGCAGTAACGACAATGAGAACGGAAACTGGATTGCCGCTGGCTGACAATGTGATGCTTGCCAGACCCCGATCCACCGACGCTGTGTTCTGGATACCAGATGCCAAGTTCGAACATCTAGCCGGGGTCGAACATCAAACGCAAGAGACGAAGCTCGACAAGCAATTCGACTCTTCTTGCCGACCCCTCCCGCAGAGAGCATTTTGGCCGAAGGTATCCCAAGTGAGACATACTCCCTTTTAGCCCCCCGGGAAGGTCCCAATGAAACGTCCTCTGGTCCTCTTCGCTACTCTCGGACTGCTTTTCGCCTCAAGTATCAACGCCCAACAGGAAGAACGCTACGACTACTGGCGATTCAATCGGGAGATGGTCCGGCACGGCCAGCAGGCCGTGATGACATGTAACGGACTCTTCACGTCCAATCGGGCCATAGAACAGGTGTTCGACCAAGAGTTGGCATTCCTGCCGGAGCGGGTGGGGACGGCAGCGGGTGGGGATTACGTTATTGACTGGGCACGCAAGACGGTTGCTATCGGTGGCATGGACAGGATGCCTACGATCCGCTCCGCGTTTCGCGAGGGATTAGGTTGCGTCATTATGTCGCCAGATCAGACCTTCGACGACATTGCCAGCCTTCCGGTCCTAAATTTGGCATCTCCGCCAGGGGATCCTGCTACGATTCAGTGGCCGAACGGAGATTTGGTCGAGGATGTGTTACTTCCCCCCAACGTTGATGCAGCGGCACTACACGCCGCCTCCAATTGGGCCTTCGATCGAGAGTCCCCAGAACAGGTGACCTTGAGCCTAATGGTCGTGCACAGGGGCAAAATCATTCACGAACGGTATGCGCCCGGAGTGAACGTCTCGACGAGGACTCGCACCTGGTCTACCGCCAAGAGCATCGCTGCTACGCTTATCGGTATGTTGGTTGACGACCAGCGGATGGCTCTGGACGAACCTCTTCCTTTCGATTGGTTTCCGGATGTGTCGTCACCTGAGTCCGATCCCCGTTCGGCTATTACGCTGCGCCATGTTCTGAACATGTCAAGCGGTCTGTATCCCATCGACAATGAAGGTCTCGAGTACGCGACAGGATCCGGCCTTTCCTATTGGGCCGGCACAAGCTCGGTTCAAGGTGCTCGGAACCGTGCGTTGATCCGTGAGCCCGGGACGAATTTCGATTACGAGAACTATGACACGCTTCTCGCCGTCTACGCGATGAAGTTGGCTCTCGGTAGCAACCAGGCATATCTAGAGTTCCCACGTCGCGCCCTGCTTGATCGAATTGGCATGCGGAACACGCTTCTGGGTGTTGATCGTTTTGGGGATTTCATCATGAGCAGTCAGATCTACACTAATGCGCGGGATCTGGCACGCCTCGGACTTCTGTATATACAGGGTGGAGTTTGGGATGGCGAGAGACTCCTCTCAGAGGATTGGATCGACTTTGTCCGGACACCCGCCCCATCGACAGCGGAGCGCGGCAATTCATACGGCGGCCACTTTTGGCTGGTGCCTGATAACCGGACCGATGTTCCTGCAGATGCCTACGCCACCGTGGGGAATCGTGGACAGTACACGATCATTGTTCCCTCACATGATCTCGTCATTGTACGTCGCGGCCTGGATTACGGTCGGCAGGGTTTCAATCGCTGGGACTTGACGAGAGAAGTATTAAAGGCTGTGCGTCTGGATAGCGACAATCAGTAAGCCACTCGCTGGAAGGGCCCTCAAGGGAACACGCATTCTTATCAGCCAGTGATCCTGAGACGATTCCAGGCTCTCGGGGCAGGCTGTACTCTCTTAGAGACCAAGGGTGAGGGTGTGGGAGTACTTCACTAGAAGTGCGCGCTCTTGGCTAAATGGACTAACCGGGTCGAGTGAAAAGCGGTTCGAATTGAATGTCTCGTTCCACACGATATACAGGTCGTGTCCTTCCCTAGGGTTGTACTGAAAGCGAATATTTAACGCCACTAGGTCCCCAGTGCTGTTGTACTGTAAGAACGCAGACGCAGAGGTCTTTGTGGTGAACGTCAGCTCAGTCCGCACCCGTGCCAGATGAAAAGTGAACTGTTGGTTCCGGTCATCAAACTCGATACGGTTGATTTGATAAGTGCCGTTGAACCTAAGATGACGGGAAACTGACCATTCGGGGGAGAAGCTGAAGGAGAGTCGTGTCCCATCGAAAAATCGGCCTCCCGAGACACTCGCATTCGTTCTGAACAGATCCCCAGAGGGAGAGGTGTATGAGAGGCGACCTTCGGAGAACCAATAGGAACCGATCGGGACGGTTGTGTTCTCAGACAGAGAGAAGGGTCTGTTTAAGTCTTCATAATTTCTTCTGATGCTCGTGGAGATTCGGTGTCCGCCTCTACTCTCTAACTGGCCTGAGAGGCCAAATGTGCCTGACTCGGCCAAATCGTCTATGGCTCTTTTATTTCCCAAAAAGAGATTTCCGTCGACAGAAAACCCGTACCGGTTGAGTGCGGACCCCACGCCAGGCCGCCACCCATACCCCACGCTACCCTTCCCAGAGATGTAGTCTCTTCGGCGAAGGAATCCCATTCCTGGTTGAAATGTCTCGCCAGCACGGATCACGTTCCCGTCATAAGTTACGCCATCTCTCCCTCTCCTCTGCCAGTTCGCCCGGATGAGGGTCCGGTCCATGAGCCCCGTGACCTCCTGGTCGTTCGAAGGTTCCTCGTGATCATCGAAGCTCTGTGCCCAGTTCAAGGTGAGGTAGTCCTGTCCGAAAAGTCGAATGACTGCATCAGTCCCATAGAGGACGTTATAGCTTCCGTCATCTCCAAATCTGCTCGTCATGATTCCGCCCAAGTAAGAGAACTCATTGAGGAACCTTCGGCGTACCCGCGCAACTCCCAGGTTCTCAGATGGCATATCTCCGTGCTCGGCGGCTTGCATGTCCAGAAAACCGAGATCCCACTCCCCTACCCGACCGACAAGACGTCCTCCACCATAGATCGGTACCTGCTCCCCGCTCACGAGGCCTACTCGACGCGAGTGAAAGAGGCGCTCGTTGGAGCCGAGTGGGACCTCAAAGATTGATCCGCGCTCTTGGAAGAATCTCCTCTGCTCCGGAAAGAAGAGTGAGAAGCGCGTAAGGTTAACTTGCTGATCGTCGGCTTCCACCTGCGCAAAGTCTGTGTTGGCAGTGAGGTCGAGGTTGAGGTTTCTGGTAAGCCCATACCGCAAATCAGCGCCGAATTCCATGACCTCTTCCGATCTCCTGGCGTATCGGCTGTTCACTTGATCTAGAGAGTGAGAGTGTCCGCCACCTCCCAGAACATACGGCGTCAGGTACACAGGCTTCTGCGGTTCGAGACCAGTAAGGATCATCTTCCGGAGCTGTGAGGGCTTCGCGACACTCTGCGGGCCCCAGTTTGGTGGAATCGCTGGGTGAACAATTGACTCGGCGTTTCGAACTATCGTTCGAGTAACGGAGAAGCCCATTACGACCTGCCCGTCTATGACCTGGAAGCCCATGCTCGAGAAGGGAACCCGAACCTCCGCGGACCATCCAAACTCCGTGAAGGTGCCTTCCGCATCCCAGAAGGTGTCCCACTGCCGATTGGGTGGACCAGTCGCATCGTTCGAGAAGGTCCAGTCGGTGCGCACGCTCGCGGGGGTTGTGATGAAGACGAGCGAGTTTTCCTCATCGTTGTAGGTGTCCAGGCGCATCCCACAAGAATCTGTCCGGTAGGGGCTCACGTCCCTTTCCAGAGTAGTCACTCGGATAAGATCAGGGTCTGACTCATACATAAGGCAGGCCAGATACAGGTACTCTCCATCGTGGGCCAGAAGGAATTCCCCTCTTTGCGTGGGCTCGGTTCCGAAGTCGGGCACCTGAACAACCCCCTCCAGCAGGGCGGCTCCTGTCCAGGCTGCCTCCTCCACTCGACCATCGATTACGATCGGTCCTGCGATTCGCGGGAGGTTGAGAGGAGGCTCTCCACCTGGTCCGTTTCGTAGCTGTTGACTTGCCACTGAAGATGCGAAGAGAAACAGAACTGCTGGAGCGAAACACGTTCGCCGTATCGTCATGTATACGTGGCCTCTTCTTGTCGTGATTCGGACTTTGGGATTACGATGGAGGCCCACTCGACGAGAGGCCAGTCACCCAGTCAAGAATACTAGCACTCTGTGCCTGAGATCCTCACCCAAGTCTGAGCAAAAAACAAAAGCAGCTTTTTCGCCTGCCGGAGAAGGCCCGTGACGAAGATCTTACCTTTGATGTTGGTGGCGGCCTCTCTGATTCCGTCACCCGGGCTCGTAGCTCAGGGTACGACAACAGCCCTTGGGGCGTCCTTCCCACTCAATGTCATGACTTTTAACATCCGGACCGCGATGGGCCGGGATGGCGATAACGTGTGGCACAATCGCAGGGACCTAGTGGCCGAAACGATCAGACGGTCCAGCCCTCACGTCGTTGGACTTCAGGAGGTGCTAACCGAACAGATCAAGTTCCTGGAGTTGGAGCTGCCTGATTATCGGTGGCTCGGGATCGATCGGGGGCTCAACGGTGGTAAGGGCCTCAGTGAGTCCACGCCTATTTTCTACCGGTACGATGAGCTGAGCCCGATCGAGTCGGGTAATTTCTGGCTCTCGGACACCCCGGATTCTCCCACGAGAGGAAGGCGGCCTTCCCGGATCGTCACCTGGGCTAGATTCCATCACTTGGAGACCGGTCGTCAGATCTACGTCTTCAACACCCACTTCAGCTCTCGGCGAGGTCAGCGGCAACTCGACGCAGTGGAGCAGATCAACGCGCGTATCTCAGCACTCCCACCCGGCAGCACCATCATTGTTACTGGTGACTTCAACGCGATCGCCGAGACGAGCGACACCTGGCTCGTTGCCACCGATCAGGGACTCCAGGATGCGTGGGTCGTGGCCGCAGAGCGTCGCGGACCAGCAATCACTGCGAACGGGTTCGGTCCGCCCCCCGAGGGATGGGAAGGTCGTATCGACTGGATCCTCGTGGGCGGCTCGATCGGGGTCCGTTTGGTCGAGACTGTCGTGTACAGCGAGCAGGGACGCTACCCTTCTGACCACTATCCGGTTGTGGCCAATCTAGAGGTGGGCGATTTGGATTTCCCTCAACCGAATCCCTGACCCAAGGCCCACTAAGCCTTTCCTATCCAGCCTCAGTGTGACCTGGCGGGTCCTTATCAGTACCCCTAAATTCGGTCAGTGAGGGACGGTAGTATGGTTTAGCCTCAGGGAACCGGGTCTCCGGGTTCAGATGGATCACGACCCACCGGAAAAGTGCCCCGGATCACTCCAACACCCTGTTCGTACACCAAGCGAGCTCCCCGTTCGGCAGTCTGTTGTACCACAACCAAGACAGCCAGGCCGAGGGCCAAGAACAGCATCCGAGTGCCCGGAGTGTTGGCGTAACGTGTGAATCGGATTCCCAGTCGGAGCAGTACGACAAGAACGAAGCAGCTCATAGTCGCGAGCGCCCAGCTCTCGTGGTCATCCACTAGGCCGTGTGCCATCCCCGGTGTGAATACGGTTGTTGCCGCCAGCCGACCGCTCACATAGGCGGACACGGCAGAGAGAGCGCCAAGCAGGTACAGCAACGCGACTATGCCCTCTAGTCCTCGCGTGCGCGGACGCATGACATGGATGAAATCTGCCGCTACAGCAAGTATCACCAGCACGATCGGAAAATGAACGATCATTGGATGAATGTTCGGAGCCCAAGGGGGGATCAGCTGCATGATTCTCTACAGGGGCTGGTGTCGACGACAGTCATGTCCGGCCGAGCATTGATCCTCACGGATCAAGCGGTGCAAGTGGAAGCACCAAAATAAGCCCGAGCGACCACGGGCTCGCGTCATCTAGGAAGCGCTCATCCCCGATCAGGTCACCAGCTTTTGGCAGCCCAGTCGCAAGGTAGTCGATAGAGACCTCGGCCTCCGCATTCCGCAGCCAGTAACCCTCCGGAAGCCAATTGAAGACGTGAAGTGCCGTATCCAACTCAAAATCAAGCTTGTGTGTGTAAACACTCGTGGCATCCGGTTGCTCACCCGGGCTAAACTTATCGACAATATCAAGGTGGGATGACAGCCAGCCTCCCGTCTGATCGGAATCAACGAGATCTAGGTTAAGCTCACTCTCGATCTCCACTACATTGTCGCGAATGTCGCCGCGGCCCAGCCCCTCCGCCGTAGCACCCGTGAAAGGGTGCTCGGAGGTGCTCCCGAAAGGGATGACAATCGCCTCGAATGTCATCCCGACCCGCGGGATCTGGGTAGGCACCTCTAATGCGAAGACCAGCTCGAAGACAGTCTCTCGTTCGGTCCTCGCTACGACTCCATCGATTTCGACTCGCGCCCGGTCTCCGAGGTTTTCGAAGGTGACCCCGGGCTCGATCTTCAGCTCCGGCCTACACAAGACCACACACCCCTCGCCTTCCTGAGCTTCCCCCGGTGCCGCAACAAACACACCGAAGCCAACACTTGCCAACGCAATGAATCTGGAGGTTTTTGGGATCACACTATGCCCCGATCCGCCATGGTGAAATGGATGGCCAGTTCCTCAACTCCTCAAGAGCCCATTCGTTCGACTCGTCCGTGTGACATGATGTACACGGGTTCGGGATGCCATACTGCTCGGTCAGGGTTGGTGAGATGAACCGGAAGGTGTGGCTGCTGACGTATACATCTCCCACGGTCCGGGCCACGGGTGGCATGTGGCACGCCACACAAACGCTTCCCTCGCTGTCCTCTTCGTGTTGGGTGTGATATGACAGAGTTCCCTGTGGGCCCGGCTGAAGCTGCGGGTTATGACACTCGGTACAGACGGCGTTGCCTGGCTGCAGTAGATCGGCCTCATTCGGAGTACCATGAACGTCGTGGCATGCAGAGCAAGTCACGCCCTTCACGTACATCTGGCTCTGTACGAAGTCGTTTCCCTGCATCCGATTCTTGTGGGCGCTCCCCTCAGGCCAATGGGTGAAGGTCTCCTCTCCGAGATGGTGTTCATCCAGGACCCAGAAGTCAGTTAGTCGATCCCCAGGCTGATAGCCGACTGGCCAATCGTAGTATTGGCCTTCAATGGGGTTGGACCTCGGCTGCCCCTGCGAATGGCACTGAATGCAAACATCGTTGGCACGCACAGGGTCACTCGGCCAATTGGGGTTCACGATCGTCTCAGAGATCGGGAACTCGACATGAAGGCTACCGGCCCCGTGACACTTCTCGCACCCAACATTCCACTCGGTGACCGTCTTGGTCGTCACATTGTAGTTAACTGAGTGGCAGCCGTCGCAGAGAGGTCCTGTTGGGCGCTGCATCGGATCAACTGGGTAGTGCTCGGTCCACCAATCGCCTCCCGGCTGCGGAAAATATCTGCGCCAGATGCCATTCTGGACGTCCCACTGGGCGGGGAATACATAGTAGTCATCCCCGACTTGCGTGAAGTACCGCTGTTTCCACTCGCTCCCGTACGTGAACGCTACATCCTCTAAGCTGAAGGTCACAAGCGAGTCAGGGGTCGAAAAGTCTCCTAGAACCACTTCGGGCCGCTCCGCCGGATCCTGCAGCACGTTGGCCATTAACGTTTCTTCCCAGCGGTCGTAAATTTCCTGGTGGCATTCAGCACATGAAGGGGACCCGACAAACTCTCTGGGTGCATCCTGGGGTGGCCGTGGCACAGCACGACAGCTGAGGGTTGTCATACTGACAATAGGCACGACGATGATCCAGAAGAGCCTGCTCTGGTATGCCATGGTCTTATCCGTTAAAGGGTTGCATCAGCACCTCTCCCCTAGAAGATCGCGCTTGCATCACCGAGTTCCTGCGCCGTGGCCTTGAGCGCTCATTCTCCGCAAGCAGGCATCCCACAAACCTCAAACTGCACATGGAACTCTATTTCTTCACCGGTTGATAATCTCATGCTCCCACGCCCACCATCAAGTCCGAACGATACAACTCTCCGCTGTTCTCAGTGGCCGAGTCTAACTCCTACAGCTGACCAATCCCCGCAAGCAATCAGTGGCCTCCAATATCGTCTCGGAAATGTAACGATTGATCTCCGACGACGACGGGCATATCATCACCATGGCGGGCCCAAACTCCTTCAACCAGCACCCTAGACGCATGTCTGCGGATCTGAAGACAGGACCTCTGGACAGGACTAGGGCGCTTGCGGTGGAGCTTGCTCCCTGCAATATCCTCGTTAACCAGGTTGTCCCTGGAGCCTACAATGCCCACGCGGATATGACCCACATACCTTTTGCGTGGGACTACCGCAGGAGCTCGCCAATATATATGCGTTCTAATCGTCGGAAGAAACGAGCCAAATCACTAGCTAGACCTTCCACGTCAATGGTGACGAACTGCGTTACTAGGATGAATAGGGCCACCGTTTGAACATCGCTGTACCGAGGAGGATCTTATGAGAAGCTTCACCGTTGCGCTCTCGCTGACATTGGCTATTGCCTCTATTTCCGCGGACTTGTCGGCACAGTCACAGGCTGAATACGAGAACGCGCCCGAACTGGACTATACGGCTGTCACAGACCCTCTGAGCATACCAGAGGGAACTACCCTGGGGAATTCTTCAGCTGTAGCCTTCGATCCCAACGGTCATCTGTACGTCTTCCATCGGGGTGCGAACCCGCTGGCAGAGTTCGACGCCTCGGGACAATTCATTCGATCGTTCGGAGACGAGTACGGTATCGGGCGGTCACACGGGCTTCGGATCGATGAGGATGGCAATCTCTGGATTACAGATGTGCGTCGTCATACTGTCGCCAAACTGAGTCCGGAGGGTGAGGTACTGATGATGCTTGGCGTTCCAGACCAGGCGGGAATGTGGGACGAAGCTTCCGGCGAACGTTACCTAAGTGAACCGAACGACATCGCCTTTGGCCCCGCGGGTGAAATCTTTATTGCCCAGGGACATGGTAATGGAGAGCCAGGTGTACTCAAGTTCGATAAAGACGGGAGGTTCCTTACCTACTGGGGTGGCCAGGGAACGGGTGTGAGCGAGTTCGATGTTGCTCACTCAATCGTCGTCGACTCTCGGGGGCAGGTTCACGTGGCCGACCGACAGAACCAGAGAATCCAGGTATTCAATCTCAATGGGGACTTCATACGTCAGTCCAGCTACGCCGGGCTCCCGTGTGGATTGGTTACGAGCGGGGACGGTATCTATATGGTCAGCGGGTTCGCAGGTCAGATTGTCAGACTCGATGCAGACGGTCACGTGGTTGCTGCAACCGGTCAGAGCGGAGATGGGCCCGGTCGGTTCGGGGAAGCACATTACATTGCGATCAGCCCCATGAACGAGATCTTCGTGGCGGATCCCGTTAGTGGAGAGGTCGAGAAATTCGTGAGGCGGTGAACTGTTCCACCGCCCTCCGTCACATAACTTTAGAGACCTCCTCGCGCCCGTAGCTCAACTGGATAGAGCATCGGACTTCGGATCCGGGGGTTGGGGGTTCGAGTCCTCCCGGGCGCACTGAACTGTAGCCCTCGGCATTGCCGAGGGCTCTTTTATGGGGTGTTGGGACGAGTGATAGGTTTCTAATCTGGATGACGAGCCACGAAGTTGCCCTAGTCCATCCATATCAGCGCCTCCGGAGGCCACATGGTTTGGATTCCTGCTATCAGGCGTAAGAAAGCAATCCGCAGTTTACGAAAAAGAGCAAAGTCATTGGGAGTGGACGTGAGTGACCTCTCGGATGAGGAGCTAGAGCAGCGCATCGTCGAGAATTCCAAGATCGCGGCTTCTAAGATTGCGGCTGGTGTTAGTAGAACCGCCAGGGAGGCTGCGTCCCGGATAGCAGCGTTGGGCAGAGCGTTGACCGGCCCAGACAAAAAGCCATGATTTGGGAGGCATAAAGACCTCTGTGCTCTCCCTGGATCCCACTCATCAACGCAAGTACTAGAGATCCTCTGAGCCGCAGGGAATCTGCTTGGCCTTTTCGCGTGACAAGCACAGTTCGCGAGAAGGGTTCTTACTCATGGTCGTTGTCGATTCCTAGCTTGGCCTTCTGCTCCGGCGTCAGCGGGACACCTTTCTCCTCAAGGAATTCCAAGATGGCCTCCAATCCTATCCCATTCGCATCATAAGCACTCCTATAGCTCTCGCTTAGGTACGGCCACGCCTTGCTCTCCACCTTTTGTTCGAGTGCCTCAGCCGCCGTAATCAGGAGCTTGTGGTCCTCTGACGAGAACGGGAACCCCTTCGCACGACGCCGAAGGTCGATTGCCAACTGCTTGGGGCTACGGGAATCCACCACACCCACTCCTCGTCGTTTTCACGCCATTCTCATTTCTTGGAGATACGGCCACGCCTTGCCGAAAATGGCCAAGCTCCGGTCCTTCGGGTGAACGCAGAGTCTCAGGATCTGAGAACCGTCGACGTCTGGAACACAATTGGCGTCATACGGGGGACGGAGGTGCCGAACGAATATGTCCTCCTATCCGCGCACCTCGACTCGTGGGACGGAGGCTCCAGCGCGACGGACACCGGCACGATAATGGAGGCGATGCAAATTCTCCAGACCGTGTATCCTCTACGACTTCCAGCCATCTCTCAGTGTTTCAAGCGCTGGAAGGTTTGTGCGCCTTTCGTTCAAGAGTGCCTGGGCTGACAAGCAGGGTTTCGGTCAAGGGCCACCACAGGAGGCCCCGATAAACTTCAAGGGCCGGCTAGGCTGACCACCCCTTTGGCATCCTAGTGATCCTGTTCCAGGTGCTCTCTCAGCACATCTCGTCCAAAGTCTCCATCGAAGTCACGCCAACCCGCGTGGATGTGATTCGGATCCTCCATCGCATCGGCGAACTCGATCAAGAAGCTCGGTCCCTGAACCCGGAAATAGGACACGTCCTCCCGTAAGGGCCCGCCAGCCCACGCAAAGGTGATGTTGTCGGTCCCGCCGCTCAGCACCCTCGACCTGCGAAGCGATGCGATGTCGTCGTTCATCAGATCGATCCAAGAATCGATGATGTCCATAAGGAGCATACGCTGGACGCTGTTGAGTTCAGTCGCGCCAATCCCTACGGGTGAGAGTGGATCAATCCGAGGCACGATAGACGAGACAACGTTGGGGGGCGCTTCGTCGGCAATAATCGCGATTTCTCGCTGCGCCGGTGTCAGAGAGCCAAACAGTTCGCGTCCTGTATCCTCTTGCCGGCCTATGGCCCGCATACCTACGCGTGGCCCCGACGGGACCTCTGCCGGGTTCGCGGAGAAGAAGCTCGGTGCGCTAACCGTGATGTTTCCATCGACGATGGTGTACTGAAGAGACAAGTGGTGGCCTGTCCAGCGCCAACCCCAAGTACCGTCTGTCGAGGGTTCTCCAAAGACCTGCACGTAGTAGAGCTGCGGATCGCGGGGGAATTGGCGTCCCTCGCCTTCGATCAAACCCAGAATTCCTTCTGCTTCCATAATGTCCTGGGCTGTCATATAGCCTCGCTGACTCAGACCGCTACGCAGTAGCTGATGGGCCTGAGCTCGTTGTGTCTCGTTCATTTCCTTGAGCGGCACACCTTTACGCTCAAAGGCCTCTGGCGGAATGAAGTGCCACCTCTCGCGCTCATCCGAATCAAAGTCGAAGGTTACCTGTGCTCGCTGACTACTGGAGAGAGACGCCAGTAGGCTGTTCGCTGCCCCGGCCATCTCGTCGACGCTTCGTCGTTCGAGCGTGGCTCCCAGGCCGACTGTCCCCGTGATACCAATGAGAACCAGCGCTGGCCCAATCTTAAACCCCCTCATGGATACCTCCTCTCCAGTACATGGTTTAATGCAGCCTTTTGGACGCCCCCCCCTCACCGGTAGAGTGTAACGTCCATGTGTCTCAATCCACCAGAGCACCCCTCATGCGACTCAACTTCTGAGATCGAATTGATTCCTTTTTCTAACCGAGATCATGCAGTAACCTATGGTCGAACCTCACGGACTATGCCGTCCCACTTGTTCAAGAGGAAGATCCGACCACGCGGTCCACGTCCGAAGTGAAGGTCGACACGGATTGCTGGCTCTCGGCCCTGATCTGCGTTCTTCTCCTGCACTAATTCGAGCAATGTCTTAGTATCTCTGCCATCACGGAACAGCACCCTCCTTATTGGGGCTTGTCCCCCACTGCTCAGGGCATCCGCAGGCACGTGAAAGACCTCCCCACTGGGGAGATCACCCCAGAGCACCCGGTTTGTGAGTTGAGAGATTGCTCCATCCCGGTAGGCTATCACCCCGGTGGCTGCCGATCCTGGCTGGAGTAAGGGGTCTTGCTGGTCGTACTCAGCTACCGGATAGGTAATCCACGGTTCTGCCCTCGGGTTCGACAGGTCGACCCGAATGTTATTCACGTAACGGTAACTCCCTTCCCAGGTGTTCCAACCGAGATCCGCACCAGCTGGGACGAGGCTGAGTGTTTCTACGACGCTCTGGCCGATGTCAGCTACTAAAAGATTGCCGGTTGCCGGGTCCCAGTCGAACCCCTGCGGGTTCCGAAGCCCCGATGCGTAGATCTCACCCAGGGTGCGGTCGACGCCGTCTTGTGCGTAGGGGTTGTCCGTCGGAACGCCGTAGCGCCCGTTCACGCTGTTGGAGCCCAGCGGGTGTACCCGCAGGATCTTGCCGAACACTGAGCCGAGGTTCTGCGCCAAATCCAGCAGGTCGCCCGCGGCTCCACCATCCGCAACTCCCACGTAAAGCATTCCGAAATCCGGATCGCCTGGAGATGAAAGCGGGTTGAAGCCGATTCGGCCGCCGTTGTGATTGTTGAAGGGTTGCTCCACGCGGAACAGCTCCCTTGGCGGCCCTCCGTCGTACGTCGCAGCCACCGGGTCACGTGCGGTCCACTCGAGAAGGACGATATCGTGCGTGTCTTCGCCCCCGCCTGGAACGAAGTCGGCATCGGGAGTCGTTTCATCGGTGTCGATCCACGTGTAGAGCTTCCCGTATCCTGAGGTTCCGGGCTCATTGAACTGTGGATGGAACGCGAAGCTTTGCAGTCCGACTTCCATGCAACAAAGTACGACTTCGGCAGGCATCTCCACGGTGATGCCCCACCTGGGCTCGCGGACGTCAAGGTATGGGGTTACCCGCCCTTCATAGCTAATGGCATAGACGAGGCCCCACATGTCATTGACGAAAATCCGGCCGGAGCCCGGCTCATCAACGAGCACCATCGGGCGGGCAGGCTCTCCATTGATCTCAGGGAGATTTGCAAACTCCTCGAGCCCCACGACAATTACTCCTTCCGATGTCGGAATTGGATCCGGAAACGGGTTGTTCGTGTTCTGAGCGATGGCGGGACCCGCGATCAGCAGGGCTGCGACAAGAGATTGAATCATAGACAGGCGTAGGAGGCGCGGCTTGATAGTGAGTCGTGACTGGAGCGACCAGCTCTTCCTCACTCCAACACCACCTGTTTCAATTCCCAGAAGACGTTCTGCGCCAAGATGTTGGGTATGCCTGCCGATGGCAAAACAGATGCTCATAAGCTGATCACGATCTTACCAAGGTGGCTCTCACTAGCCATGTATTCGTATGCTGCAGCTGCCTCTTCAAAGCTGAAGACACGGTCGATTATTGGCCTGAGCTGATGCTCGCTGATGAAGTCGTTCATGGCTTCGAAGTCTGCCCGCGAGCCCACGTAGATGGCAGTCACGGAGGCACCGAGCCCAATGAAGGAGCCAATCGGCAGTGAGCGGGCGGATCCTGAAAGACCCCCGATTAGGGCAATGTGCCCGCCGAACCCAACGGTCTGCACTGCTTTCGAGAGCGTCTCTCGGCCACCGACCTCCAGCACATGAGCGACACCCGTGTTACCACTGAGCAAGCGCACCTCTTCCTGCCAGTCCGGATTGGTTTGGTAATTCACCGTGCCGAATGCTCCCAGCTCACGAGTTCGATCGAGTTTGGCGTCGCTCGAACTAGTAATGATGGGTCGTGCCCCCGCGGCCCCGGAAAACTGCAGGCCGAAAATAGAGACGCCACCTGTCCCCTCAAGCAGCACAAAGTCATCCGGCTGTAATTGCCCATGGGTGAATAGCGCATTCCAAGCAGTGACAGCTGCACATGGGAGTGTAGATGCCTCTTCAAACGTCAGGTGCTCAGGAACTGCCACTAGTCCGTCCTCGTGGCTTACGACCATTTCTGAGAGCATGCCATCAATCGCTCCGCCACGGGCCGACGCATTGGTTGCCGCGCTCCTCCTGCCATCCACCCAACTTGCGAAGAAGGTGCCCGCCACCCGATCACCTAACTGGAAGCGGGTAACGCCCGGTCCGAGCGCGACAACCTCACCCGCGCCGTCCGAAAGCGGGACGAGACCATTCCTGTCTTCGCCTCCATATTCCGATTCCAGTATCGAGAGATCACGCCGATTGAGTGCTGTGGCCCGTACACGAACTAGTACTTCGTTCTCGCCGGGGACCGGCTGAGATACTTCCTTCATCACAAGGTGAAGCTCACCTCCGTCAGTTTCCAGCTGGTACTGACGAATCGTGTCGCCCTCAGAGCCGATCGCGGCCCCGGTGAATAGAAGGATGAAGGCTATCAAGCCGACCAGAATACCGGTGCCCCAACGCTGTGGAGTGCCGCCCTTCGCACGTGTCTCCATGATGCTATCCTCTGGTTACAGCAGTTCTTCGTTTTCGCAAGGTTGGTCCTAAGTTCACCGTAGCTATCCGGCCCTCACCTAGCTTGTATTCGACGTGGCAGCTACCCCCAACAGCGGTGTTCCAGCCGATGACAGGGTGGGTCACAGAGCACCGCTTCCCCAATCTGGTTGTCAGCAGCGTTCATCTCTGTCATCAGACTATGGAGATTTCGGCCAACAACTCGTGACATCGACCCTTACGGCAAGCTCAGTGACACAAGCTGGCCAGGCGTCTGCAAGACAATGTGCTGTCTATTCTCGTGCATGTAGGACATGATCCCGTACATCCCAAGGCCGGGAGTCTCCAGACTCCCCAGACGCTCTCCTGTGACCTTGTCCACTGCGAACAGGAAAGGGCTCTCTCCGTCGTCGCCAATCGCCGTGTGGAGAAGCATGTCCGGCATCACGATCATTGCGGAGTGGTTTAGATTCCCAGTGGGAGGGATATCTACCCTCTGCAGCGCCGGATGGTCTTGAATGAACCGTGGTGTACCCCCATTTGGAATCCACCACAGGTGCTCTCCGGTGTTGAGGTCGATCGCGGTAATCCGACTATACGGCGGCTTCTCCAGCGGAAGGCCCCGGGGTCCAGGCACGCCGCTTGGGGTACCCAAACCGACCGCAAAATCGGCGATCGTCGTTCCCGTCGGTTGTTCGAGCCGCTGATCTCGCTCTTCCCCTGGGACAACGGTCCGCCAACCGCAGTTCGTCCGTGAGATGGTGTAGATGATTCCAGTTTCCGGGTCGGCTGCGGGGGGGCCGGAAATATTCGTTCCGCCTAACTCACCGGGGCACCATATCGAACCTATCAATCCAGAAGAATTGTTACGGTGCAAGGGCGGATTGAAGATCGGACCGAGCCGATAATCCTCTACGATCTCCAGTGCCTCCTCCCGCAACTCAGGCGTGAAGTCGATGAGATCGTCTACGGTGAACCCGTGCAGATCGTATGGTGCGGGCTTAGTGGGAAACGGTTGGGTGGGTGATAACTGCTCGCCAGGAACCTCCGATTGGGGCACGGCACGCTCTTCGATGGGCCAGATCGGCTCGCCCGTCTCCCGATTGAAGGAGTAAAGGATCGCCTGCTTGGTAGCCTGAAACACCCCTGGGATCCTCTCCCCGTCCACCGTAACGTCCATAAGGACTGGGGCCGTAGGCGTATCGTTGTTCCAGACGTCGTGGCGAACCATTTGAAAATGCCACGCCCGTTCACCAGTCTCCACGTCGAGGGCGATAAGGCTGGCGCTGAACAGGTTGTCACCGGGCTGAAAGCCACCATAGAAGTCGATGGTGGCAGCATTCGTCGGGATGTACACGATTCCACGCTCAGGATCTGCCGACAGCGGTGCCCAGGAGGACACGTCCCCAGTGTAGGTCCACGAATCGTTCTCCCAAGTGTCATGCCCGAACTCCCCTGGCCTGGGGATGACGTGGAACTTCCACTTGTGCTCACCGGTCCGGGCGTCATAGGCCAGAATATCGCCCGGAACGTTCTCCTGACGGGTCTGGTTATAGCCCTGCTCGGCCGAATTACCTACGACGACCGTCCCATTCACCACTATGGGCGGTGAAGAGTTGGTGATGTATCCAAGCTCTAGTGGGATTCCGTAATAGGGGTCGTACGGTTCGTCCCACTCTTGCCAGGGGCCCCAGTCGGCGAGCAGGTCGGGAAGGAGATCCACCACGCCGGTCTGGGGAAACCCATCCAAGGGCACCGGCGTACCCCAGTTCTCGAGGGGCCTGCCGGTCTCAGCGTCGAGAGCATAAAGGAAGAAGGCCGGGGTCGTAATGTAGACGACTCCCCTGCCGTCCACGTCCGCGTATGCTACCCCCTTCCCCCAGGGCGCTCGCATCGAATACTCCCAACGGAAGGTGTTCGGCTCTCGGAACGTCCAGAGCGTCTCTCCCGTGGCGGGGTCGATCGCCACGACGTGCCGGCGCGGCCCGGCCACGGTGAACAGCTTGCCGTCCGCGTAAACGGGCGTAGAGCGCGGGGGAGTCGTCCCGAAACTGGCATCTCTCCAGATCCACTCTACCTCAAGTTCGGCGAAATTTGAGGCATTGATCTGATTCAGAGGTGTGGATCGGGTATGCCCGGCGTCTCCCCCAATGTAGTGCCACTCTCCAGGCCCGTCCCCAGGCCGGTCGTTGACATGCTGGGCAACGGCTGGCACCGTCGCAACGAGAAGAACGCCGAAAGCTGCGGTCACCACGAGGAGCACAGCCCTCGTGGCTTCCAGAAACTCCTCCCGGGTGACCGGTACGCTTTGCTTCTTCTCACTCCAGGAGACTTCGCCACCTTTGGATTTGCCGCTCATGAGAATCCTTCCTGAGTTGTCCGAGAACCTGCCTCTACCACCGACCTCGACCTAATCGCCGGCCTGCATCTTGCCCCTCACGCCGAGGTTGGAGGTGGGCGACCTGAATTTCGCTTCGTTCTATGATCCTCGAGAGTTTTCTGTCAATCAGACCGACAATATGACGCCTGGACTTCAAGGGGCGCCAGTGAACGCAACTTGCCCTCACTTCACTACGCGCCCAATTCCAAGCCAGGGCAGAGGAGATCGTAGCGGGCATGGAAGAGAAATTCACCGAGACCTTCCGGCTCGCATGTTCAGTGCTTGGTCGGCACATTAATCGTGCATCGAAACGATCAACACCCGAGGAGAAACACGATGATCCTGAGACTGATGACATCGGCAGCGGTACTTACAGCGGTGATGATGCTCGGGCTGGGAGAGGCAGCGGTCCGCATCGAGACTCAAGACCTGGATCGGGCTCCACGCAATCTGGAGGAGTTCGACGCAATGTTCCGCGAGTTCTCGAATTGGGGGCGCTGGGGACCAGACGACGAGCGTGGGACGCTAAACTTGATTACCCCGGCCAAAAGCCGTCAGGCTGCCGCACTGGTCCGGAGCGGGATAACCGTATCTCTCGCACACAATCCAATGCCAGAAGAGGCTCCTGACAATCCATCTACCGCGTTCGAACACATCATGGGCCAGAGTCTCCGGAGTGACACCTATCAATTCACTTATCATGGTTATGGTGTCAGCCACATCGATGCGCTCTGCCACTTTGCCTACAACGACCGACTCTATAATGACATTCCCACGTCGGCAAGCACGTCTGAGGGATGCGGCAAGCTTGGTATCCAAAACCTCAAGAGTGGCATTGTCACGCGCGGTATCCTGCTGGACTTTCCCCGCCTCAAAGGCGTGCCCTACCTCGAGCCAATGACACCGATCTACATTGAGGATATTGAGGACTGGGAGCAGCAAGCAGGTGTCACGATCTCAGCTGGCGACGTCATCTTCATCCGTACGGGACGTTGGGCGCGACGCGAAACTCTCGGGCCTTGGCAAGTGTCCGGGAACAGCGCCGGGTTACACGCGTCTGTCCTGCCTTGGATCAGGGAGCGCGATGTCGCGTTTGTAGGAAGCGATGCAGCAACCGATGTAATGCCGTCGATGGTCGAAGGCATCACACAGCCAGTTCATACTTTTCTAATTGCTGGCTTAGGCTCGAACATTTTTGACAACATGGACCTCGAGGCACTGGCGGAAAGAGCGGCCGCTGAGAACCGCTGGGAGTTTATGCTGGCGGCAAGTCCGATTCCAGTAATCGGCGGCACAGGGTCTCCACTCAACCCGATTGCGGTGTTTTGATCCTCTGCCGACCAAACAACAGACCGCAAAAAATCCTACCAGGAAAGTCTATCTCAACCTGAGCATCATAAGACTTGACGGGGAAATCGAACGCTAGGCCGACAGGAGGGTGACCGGATCACAATTGGTACCTCTTCCAACTCTATTACTTCTTACAACACAACATCGTCTGCAAAAGCCCTCGACATCTCCAGGGGTAAGATGTGTCTAGAAGGGGATTACCGTACGCTGAAATCGGATGCGGCTTTCGTGGCTACCTTGGCCAACCAGTGTGCGGGTCTGTTTAGCGCCTGAAGTGGCTCGGTCAACGTGGACATTGAGTAGACTCCGATGTGACAATCTCGGATCGTTGGCGAGAGTTCCACTTTCCCGCACATTGCGATGCATGGAATTCTCAGGCCTGCACAGAAAGCCACGAGTTCCCCCACTCCCTTGCCCATGAGAGATTGCTGATTCAGGCAGCCCTCACCCGTAATCACCAGTTCCGCGTCTCGCACTCTCCTTCGTAACTCAGCCTCCTGTGCGAAAAGCGAAAATCCCATCACGGGTTCGGCGTCCAGGAATGCCATCAACCCAAACCCCAATCCACCAGCTGCCCCAGACCCAGCAACTGTGGCAAATGATTTACAATGCTGCCGATTCATCAGCTGGGAAAGCTTACTCAACGAGGCCTCTGCTCTTGCTAGGTCGCGCGGCTGCACTCCCTTCTGCGGGCCATAAATGCGGGTACAGCCTTCTGGTCCTAGAAGAGGATTTTGAACATCCAGGGCTGCAACCAGTCTTCCCAGCTTCGGGTTGTGGGAGGGAGGGATGATCTCACAACATGAGGCAAGGTTCGGCCACACGTGGACCTCATCACCTCGTTGTGTCAAAAAACGCCAGCCAAGTGCACGAGCCAATCCGAACCCGCCGTCATTGGTGGCACTGCCGCCGATTCCGATAAGGCATCGACTCGGCCCCAATTGGCCTGCAGCTGCCAAGACTCTCGCGAGCCCCATAGTATCGAGTTCGAAGGGATGGAAGCGTCCAGCAGGAAGCATCGCTAATCCAATGACCTGGGCGGATTCAATGATGGCCGTACTGGTATGAGCATCCCACCACCAACGCGCGTGGCATGGTCGGTGCGCGGCATCCACAGTTTTCACGCGCCTTACCTTGGCGCCTAGAAAGCTGCTCATCACATTGCCAAAGCCATCTCCACCGTCACTCATGGGAAGCATGTCTACTGTGTCATCCGGGCGAGCACGCTTCCAGCCTCGCCAGATCGCCTGGGCAGCCTGTTTGGCGGTGAGTGTTCCTTTGAACTTGTCCGGAACGATGACGACGTGCATGGATGCACCTGACGCTAGGGTCTCAGCAGACCAGGAGAAGCATCAATGTCCCAATAGCTTTCCCAATAGGGGCGATTTTCTGGTTGCGCGATCGGCTTTCACTCTGACACCGCTTACCCCGGGATAATTCTGGGTCAAGCGGTTTCCTCGTGGGCCAACTCAACCGATCGGTCAATCAAGCAGCGACTTGTGTACGAGGGTCTTCACTCGCTGTTTGAGCGAGTCCGGGTTCGAGGGAGAATTCTGCCACATCAGGACTATGACCAAATCTTCGCTAGGGTTTATCCAGCTGCTCGTACCCGCGCTACCACCCCGTTCGTATTCGCCAAGTGAGGTAGGATACGGGACCGTCGAGGGGTCCAGCACGACGTTTACATTCGCTAGCCCCCATCCGATTCCGTTCCCCTTTCGCGCAAGTACGGCATCGGAAAGACCGTTGGACGTGATCATATCAACCGTCTCCTTCTTGAGCAGTCGCACGCCCCCCAACTCGCCGTCGTTCAGGAGCATCTGGCTGAACCTCATGAAGTCGGGCACTGTCGAAACAAGCCCCACTGCGCCCTCAAGTAGCTCCGGGCGCTCGGTAAAGGGAACCTCTTCCATCTGATGAGGGGTCAGTCCCCCTCCGTCCGTTTTCCGGTAGACCGTCGTCAATCGATCGCTGCGCTCAGGTTCCACCCAGAAGCCAGTGTCTGCCATCCCCAGTGGCCCGAAAATTCGCTGCTGGAGAAGCTGGTCGAGGGGCTGGCCCGACCAGACCTCGAGGAGCCCCCCAAGCACGGTCGGTGCCGCACTGTACCGGTATGCGGTCCCGGGATCCTCCATTAGGGGAGCTGCCACAATGTTCTGAATGAACTTCGACATCGGGATAGCGCGAGAGCGAACCCGAGCTTCTTGATAGAGTGCTGACGTTCGATGGCTTAGCCCCGAAGTGTGGAGCAGAAGATCCCGAACAGTAATAGGGCGCACGGGCGGTCGCGCCGGCGCTCCCGCTGCCTGAACAACTCTCACTTCGGCGAACTCGGGCAGGTACTTTGACACGGGGTCATCAAGTTCGAAGCGTCCCTCTTCATACAGCATCATCACTGCGGTAGCAGTAACCGTCTTGCTCATCGAATAGATCCGGAAGAGTGACGTCTCGGTCATTGCCGTCTCCGTCTCCAAGTCCTGGTATCCTACAGCCTCGACGAAGGCCAGTTGGCCGTGCCTAGCCACACCAGCGACCGCACCCGAAATCTGCTGCTCTTGTACAAAGTGGGTAAGGAGATCGGTGACTTCGCTCAGACCTTGCGGAGACAATCCCACAGCGGCGGGGGAAACACGAGGGAGCACTTCTTGGGCGCCTACCAGACCCCTTGGCACGAGCAAAAGGCAAGTCAGTGAGACTACACTCAAAATTCTCAACATTGTCATCTCCGATTAGTACGTGTTGATCTATTCATACCGCAGGGGCTGGCGGCAAAGAGTATCTTGCCTCATTCCGGAACCGCCCATCTCAACTCCCCGAAGAAGTTCTGGACAATGATGCCCTTGGATTTAGCTCCAGAGATATCCCCCTTACGAATCAACATAAAGATACCTGAGGGTATTTCATGATTGGTTCGATGGCGAATAGTCGAAAAATGTGGATTGAGGATACCGTTCCGTTGGGTGATGGGGGCAGTCACGGCAAGATCTATGTCACTGCGTGACAAAAAGGCTCTTCGGAACATAGCCCACAACCACCTGCGTGAGATCTACAACCTCTGCAACGCGAAAATCCACGGCGATACTAGCGAGCGAGAGTGCCTCGGCCGGAGTCAAACCCTTTTCTTTCACGAGGAAGTCCACGACATGCCAGGTCGCATTCCTCATGGCTCGGTCCAAATCTAGGTCGATCCCCATGATCAGATAGTGGGTCTCCGTCTCACCACGAGGGCCTGAAATCGCTTCACCCTTATGCACGATAAATCGGAATACTCCGGTCAGCGATTGTTCAATTGCTGTGCCACTCACTTCCCCATCACCCTGAGCGCTGTGTGGGTCGCCCGTGTAGAAGAGCGCCCCACGATGAAAGACGGGGAGATAGATTTTGGTTCCAGCTTTCAGATCTTTCACATCTAGGTTCCCACCGAAAGGACCCGGAGGCCTTGATCCTTGGACCCCGGGTACTGTCACGCCGGGTTGACCCACGGTCGGATTGGCGGGAGCGATTGCCAGGATTCCCATAAACGGGGCCAGTGGTACCTCGATGTTGGGGGCGAAGAACGCAATTTGGCGACCGTTCACCTCACCCGTTCGAATCAAGTGCCGTGTTCCGGGTGGAATATCCAGCAGCGGGTCGTCTGGGCGAGCGCCGGGATAGTCAGTAGCGAAGACGCCACCGGTCGAGCTCGTATTGTTGATTCCCCACGGCACCCGTGGTTCTAATTCGAGGATTTGCACTTCCAGGACATCTCCCGGCTCGGCCCCTTCTATGTAGATCGGCCCCGTGATCACGTGGCCACTTCGACCTTGACGTTCCCGGCCTTCCCTCGATGCCCAAAAGTCCAATACGTCCTGGAGGATCTCCTCACGTGCAACGCCCATAGCTGTGAGGTAAGCCACCGGATCCTCACTCTGTGTGGCCCCGGCATGGGTAAGCGTGTTGATACGAACGGTCTGCCCGGACTGGATGGTCAGGACGGGTTCTTTTTCGAGCGGATACCAGCCCCAGGATATGGTCTCTGGGCGCGACGGTACGAAATAATCGGCTTCAATGGTCACATCAGCCTCCCGGCTAGTGACCGGTTCCAGGTTGGTACACCCAGCTGCCACGACGATCCAGCCGCCGACCACGTAGATTCCCAGCATCCGTAAGAGATTACGGTAGCGGATCTCGCAGACGAGCTTCCGTGGGGGATTATCGCAGAGACTTCTCATGGTCCCGCTGGCTCAATTCTAAGCAGTACCGCGTCGTCCTCTTCAGTCAGAACATACAGGTACCCGTCAGGACCTTGACGGACATCTCGGATCCGCTGTTTGAGCTCTGCGAGTAACCACTCACGACCCATTTCCTGGCCCTTTTCGTTGAACACTATTCTTTCCAAGTGCCCGGTGTGCCGCATACGGCCCACCATCATAGAGCCGATAAAAAGGTTGCCCCGCCACCGCGGAAAACGATCGCCGGTATAGAAGGTCATCCCGGACGGTGCGATCGATGGCCACCAGAGGATCTCAGGACTCTCAAACTCCGCCAGCCACGGCGTATTTGTCACCGGTGCACCGGTGTACTCACGGCTGTAGGAAGCAAGTGGCCAACCATAGTTTCGGCCCGGCATGATGATGTTGGCCTCATCACCACCCTGTGGCCCATTCTCGGTCGCCCACAGATCACCGGTCTCCGGATTAAGGGTAAGACCGAGTTGGTTTCGGTGCCCGATGGAGTAGATCTCAGGCAGATAATCGGGGTCGCCAACGAACGGGTTGTCAACGGCCGCGGTGCCGTCGTCGTTCAGCCGTAATAGCTTGCCAAAGTGGCTCTTCGGATCCTGGGCATTCTCTCCTGTCCCAGCGAATACAAAAGAGCCACCAACGGTCATGAATAGCGTCCCATCCTCAGCAAACAGGAGCCTGGAGCCGCCGATGCCACGATCCAACCCCGCCGCAACGAAGATGTCATGTACATCGGTGAGCTCTCCCCCCTTGAGGCGACCTCGGGCCAGTGCGATCGTCACACCCGATATCCCATCACGCTCTATCAGCTTGGAATAGCTCAAGAAGACAATGCCGTCATCGTCTGGGTGTAGGGCAATGTCCATAAGCCCGGCGCGGGGAGAAGCGGAGAAGACCTCCGGCACACCTGGAATCTCTTGCCTTACGAGTTGGCCGTCTCGGATCACTCGCAGCGTGCCCTTGTCACGTTCCGTCACCAGGATGTCGCCGTTACCTCTAAAAGCCATCCCCCACGGATGGGAAAGTCCGCTGGCAATCGGCAGGACGCGAATCCCAGGAACCTCGGCAGTACGGAGCACTACCTCCAAGTCCGGCGGTGGTAGCCCTGGCACCCCACCAATGCCCTGGCCGGATGCGGATGCTCCGGACACAGCGAGCAGGAAGGTGAGGGCAAGCAACTGAGGTTGAACTCGCACTCTGTATCTCATGGGTCCTCCCGGTTGGAACCAGCAAGTTATCGCTCCGAGAGGTGGAAGACTAACCTACTTATATATCTGGTCCTCTGAATACATTTCGCTCCTCCTTCACCGGACTGAAGCTGGGGGCCCCATCGCTTTCTAGGTGTCCCGTGATCCGTGGTTCATGGCAAATAGCAAACCCAATGGCTACACTGAGTCGCGTTTGCATGCGCGACGAATTGAATGTAAGAAATAGAGACAGAGATAAACGCTAGAATTGATCCCCCACAGAACAACGTGATGACTACGATGATAAGAAACTTTGTGAAATCGATGGCAATATTGATGCTGGTTGGACAAGCAGCGACACTGCTTGCTCAAGATGTAGAACCCGGTCCAGTTGGACCCAGCCCCTACAACGTTGTCTCGGGCTGGCATGATCCCTTTGCCGAAGAGGGTTATGCGTTCGGTGGCAACTCGGGAGTGTTTGTGGAATCACCAGATCGCATTTTTATTGCCCAGCGTGGAGAAACCATATTGCCTTCCCCTATTCCACCGGAATTTGCGGGATATGCTGGTTCTATTGGGATCAACGTGCTGCGCGACACCGATTTCCGCATTTGGCAACACTGCATCTATACCGTGGATGGTGAGGGAAATCTTCTCGAACTCTGGAACCAGTGGGATTACCTGTGTGAAGGATCGGATGGGCCTGGACCCCACAGACTGCGCATCAGTCCTTACGACCCTGAACGTCGTGTGTGGGTCATTAACGAGACCTTTCATCAGATCTATGTATTCTCCAACGATGGAAGTGAACTACTAAAGACCTTGGGCGAGAAAAACGTCCCGGGAAACGACGAGAGTCATTTCGCTCGCCCGCAGGACGTGGCGTTTCTTCCGGACGGCAGAATCCTGGTAGCAGACGGCCTGGACAATCATCGCGTGATTATTCTAGATAGCGAAGGGAATTACATCTCAGAGTTTGGCGGCTTCGGTGAAGGGCCCGGTCAATTCAACGGTATTCACGCCATAGGCATCGGACCCCAAGGTCTAATCTTTGCCCTGGATCGCTCAGGTGGTCGAATCAATGTATTCAGGACCACAGACGATCCGGCAAGAGTCGAGTTTGTTGACGTTTGGTCAGGTTTTACCCTGCCTCTGGACATCATTGTTAACGACGAACATCTATGGATGACCGACCTCGGACCACTCCGATTCATCAAGCTGGATTTCGAAGGAAATCAGCTCTACACATGGAACGTGCCAAACGACTTACCGGACGGCTACCTCGAAGTGCATACGTTTTCGGTGGACTCCGACGGTAATCTTTATGGCGGAGACAATCAGTATGGCCGCACCCAGAAGTTTGTGCCCAAGCGTGATGCAGACCCATCATTGATAATCGGCCCGCCGTGGGTTGATCGGCAGGAATAGGAATTCTGACTGGGAGTGGACACTTTCTCCCTCTAACGGTCCTCAAAGTCATAACGGCTCCCAACGGTAGCGTTCAGGCAGGCGATTGCATTGGAAAGATCGCTAATAGCCTTTCACTGCCAGAGAAGATGGGAACTGTACCTAGAATGGGATCCAAGCCAAGGACAAGAAAGTCGGCCGGGTGATGGACATCACGACAGGAAGATCTTGCAGTGGAAGGCGTGGCAACAGACGTTCGGGTCGTATGGACAGACTACGCTTTCTCTGGGTTGCAGCGCTCACAATTGCGTACGGGACCCTCAACGCCCCGATCGCAGCCTACTCCCAGCAGGGCGTCTGGCAGTTGGACCTTTCAGAGTCCATCACGTACTTCATTGAGGAAGGCTCAGCCGAATCGGGGTTCCAGGAGGGAGATCGCACCCTAGCCGAATGGGCGCTAGAGGCATGGGGAAGGCAGGCCGATCCCCCCGTGTCCATGGTGCCGGGCCCTGAAGCGTCCGCAACCATTCGCATCTATTGGATGCCTGCGGGAACGGGTCTGTACGGTCAGATGCGAAGACGACTGGTGGAGGGCAGACTCGCTGCCGACGTGTTTGTGCGCCCGGATACCGATGGTCTTGGGCTGGACATGGCACGAAGAGCCGGGCTAGATCCTCTTTTCAGGGATACGGTTGTCTATTTGACCTGTGTTCATGAGCTAGGCCATGCGTTTGGTCTCCCTCACACCAGTGCTTTTGCGGATATAATGTACTCGTTTCAGTATGGTGGTGACTTTGTCGCTTACTTCATGCGCTTTCGCGAACAGCTTGAGGCCTGGGATGACATCAGAGAAGCCTCCCCATTCTCCGCTGCAGACCGCAGTGCATTTATGTCTTTGTATCCCTAGATCCGGAGGCCGGTAAAATTCTAGCCCGGAATTGGGAGGGAAGGGAGGAACTTACAGTACTTGGCTGACTACTCTCCACAGCCCCGTACTGGAGGTCATCCTTCACCATCCTGCTCATATCGACCCTTCGCTTCGA
Source organism: Gemmatimonadales bacterium UBA6960 (assembly GCA_963579625.1). Classification (GTDB taxonomy): domain Bacteria; phylum Gemmatimonadota; class Gemmatimonadetes; order Longimicrobiales; family Gaopeijiaceae; genus JAAXGI01. Next base: position 18,845 of record CAUZHN010000006.1, on the reverse strand, counting down.
GCCATTCTCTCTCGAGGAATGAGACCGTAGTAGAAAAAGCTGTGCGTGGGAGTGGGCACGCCAGCTTCGGACCCCAGCCTCACCACTGCTCCACTCTGTGACTCCAGCTCAGAAGGCCTACCCTCCTGGATATCCCGTTGCATAGAAGTGGTGCCATCAGGAGGAAGCTCGTCGAAGAACGTCATGCTGTCTGCTACCAGTTCACCGCTCAGCGCCACCCCGTGCTCTCGAGCAACCGCAAGTGTCTCCCGCAAGGAGGCCTCAGCCATGGCCCTTGTTCCGGTGATGTTACGCCAGACTCCAATGGGCGCATGGGTAATCGCGCCGATTCCACCCCAAGTGGAGATCAGCATGAACTTTCTCCATAGTGCAGCCCGAACATCCGAAGCGATCTCGGCCTGTATTCCGGCCCGGCCCAAGGCGTCTTTCAGAGTCTTTACCCGCTCGCTAAGGCGGCTGTCCAGTTCTCCGAAAACCAGGGATGGTTCCATGCCACTGTGCCGGATCCGACCCGGTGCCTCCACATAGGCAATTATCCGACACAGGCCGCCAATAATCTGCGCGGGCGGGAGCGCTTTGGCGAGTTCGTCAGCGGCTTCTACCCCGTTCAACAGGGGAAGAACAATCGTCTCGGGGCCAACCAGGGGGCGCATCTGTTGAGCCGCCTCGGCCAGTTGCCAGGTCTTCACTGAAACAATTGCCAATTCCACCGTCCCGACGTTCTCCAGGTCATCCTTGGCCTCTGCTGGGAAAACCACGAAATCCCCGTTGATGCTTTCCACCTGCAGACCATTCTGACGGATTGCACGCAGGTGTTCCCCACGAGCGATGAAGCAGACATCATGCCCCGCCATTGCCAGCCGCCCACCGAAGTAGCCGCCCACACCCCCACTACCCATGACCGCAATGCGCATTCTGTGCTCTCCTCTCAACACTCCATCAGAAAACCCTCGGCAATGCCGAGGGTTGAATGGGACAAAACACCTGTCATTATAGGACGGAGGCGGGGGGACTCGAACCCCCAAGGGTGATTAGCCCGTCGCATTTCGAGTGCGGTGCCTTACCAATTAGACTACGCCTCCAAGGACATAGTCCAATCTCCCACGCAAAATGTTCCAAGTTAATCGGGGCGCCCGGATTCGAACCGGGGACCTCTGCGACCCGAACGCAGCGCTCTACCGGACTGAGCCACGCCCCGAATGGACCAGCCTGACGGATCGGGCCGGTATTGGTTCAAGCGGACGGGGTGGGATTCGAACCCACGCGGGCTTGCACCCACACGATTTCCAATCGTGCGCCTTAAGCCACTCGGCCACCCGTCCAGGTGTCTCTGGAAGGAATTTTTGCTTGGCAGGAAACGGAGGGGGTGGGATTCGAACCCACGCGGGCCTTAGCCCAACGCCTTAGCAGGGCGTCGCCTTAAGCCACTCGGCCACCCCTCCCTATATTGCCCCTCCTGGGTTCGAACCAGGACTCTCCTGATCCAGAGTCAGGCGTGTTGCCAATTACACCAAGGGGCAAGGTTACTAACCTGTGAACCTTAACCAGCATTGTACATGTCCGCTGAAGACGACCCAACCCCAGACAAAGAGCCGGTTTAGAAGGGCAACATAGCCACTCAGCGAGAGCCACCAGGCGGAATCGAACCGCCGACCCCGTCATTACGAGTGACGTGCTCTACCATCTGAGCTATGGTGGCGACCAGAGTGGAGCCGAGGGGAGTCGAACCCCTGACCTCTGCAGTGCGAGTGCAGCGCTCTCCCAACTGAGCTACGGCCCCCGACCCCATGGGCGCGAGAGGATTCGAACCTCTGACCTCTACGATGTCAACGTAGCGCTCTAACCAACTGAGCTACGCGCCCCTCCGCACAGGATTGTCAGAGACAGTTTGCTGGCCGGGACCGAGGTGCGCCCGGAGGGACTCGAACCCCCAGCCTCTTGCTCCGTAGGCAAGCGCTCTATCCAATTGAGCTACGGGCGCCCAGTGGCCTGGGTCACCGACCTGCTCCGAAACCGCCCCCACACCCGTTACAGCATTTCCGAAGGAATGCCCACGACAGGACTCGAACCTGTACGCCGTTTCCGACACTGGTCCCTCAAACCAGCCTGTCTACCAATTCCAGCACGTGGGCAGTTGGACATGAGATTCAAAATTTGCACTAACTTCTCTCAGTGTTTCGTGAGACACAGTCCCTCGATGCTCGGAGAGGGACTCGAACCCTCACAGGGTTACCCCTACAGGATCCTGAATCCTGCGCGTCTACCAATTCCGCCACCCGAGCTCCAGACCAATCTGGAGTGGAGCCGAGGGGAATCGAACCCCTGACCTCCTGAATGCCATTCAGGCGCTCTCCCAACTGAGCTACGGCCCCAACGCCAACCAAAAACCGATGTTGTCAAAAAGCTACGGGGCTGACGGGACTCGAACCCGCGGCCTCCGGTGTGACAGACCGGCACTCTAACCAACTGAGCTACAGCCCCTATCCAGCATCTGATGCGCCCACACGCGTCCTTAACGCCCTCACGGGGAATCGAACCCCGGTTACCAGGTTGAAAACCTGGCGTCCTAGCCGTTAGACGATGAGGGCCTGAGATACTCTCCTCTCAGGTTTCCGGTTCACCGGACATCACTGATACATGGCGGTCCAGCACCTCTTCTCTACAGGCCCGGTAGGGCTCGAACCTACAACCTCCGGTTTTGGAGACCGGTGCTCTACCAATTGAGCTACGGACCTCTGTGAACTTGCGTGGAGCCATTCTGCTCCCCTCTCTAGCGATGGCCAGGGGCGGAATCGAACCGCCGACACCTCGGTTTTCAGCCGAGTGCTCTACCAACTGAGCTACCTGGCCCCAAAAAACGCCCGGGCCAAGGGGCGCGGGCGTTTCCACATTCGAAGAGAGGCTGACTCGGCTCTAACGATGTGCAACACCCGCCCGGCTCGCCATGCCAGACCAGGTATCATCCAGAAGCCATGCCGGAACTGGGTTCCTGTCAAAATCCACAGCCCACCCTGATCTGTCTGTCACTCGTTGCTTCAGCATAGGTCAGCTTTTCTCCAGAACGCCATGAGTCCGTTTCGTGTTTTGTCGGCTCAAGACTGGCTGGTTCATTCCACAATGTTGAAGCGCCGCCCTGGGGGCGGCGCTCCTCCCTCAATTCGGATAGCGGGGGCGGGATTCGAACCCGCGACCTTCGGGTTATGAGCCCGACGAGCTACCAGACTGCTCCACCCCGCAACAAGGACCCAAGTATATGGATGGCTCCTACGGAGTGTCAACCCTGAAATCTAGCCCTCCAGCCGCTCCATCAAACGCTGTTTTTGGGTTAACCACAGCCTTTTGGCCAGTATCACATGGCACCGTGTCGGCAAACTTGAGGGGCCGTCTAGCGTGCGGTTATCTTAGCCATCCTCGGGACGTGGCGCAGTCCGGTAGCGCACCTGAATGGGGTTCAGGGGGTCGCCGGTTCGAATCCGGCCGTCCCGACTGGGGATAAGGTTGGGCAGTAATGGTTTACCGAAACGGGGGAGTCCAGAGATGGGCTCCCCCGTTTGCGTTGTGTGCCTCTAGTGTGCCGGTTCGAGGGAGAGATCGCCACCCACGATCCACGGCTCCCTCCGGTCTAAATTCCTCAGTGCAGCCCAAAGAAGCTCAGTTCCCCAAAGCTCTCTGCTGTTCTCTGAGTTGACTTGATGCCCTGTGTCGATCACGGACAGTTGGGTTCTGCTCATGACGCTCCAATGAGGGGAGTAGGCAGATATCAGGCTCAGGGATTTAGCCAGTAGTTCACCTTGATCATGAAGATGTTATCGGGAGCAACTTCGAACATGTCCCCCACATCTCGGCCTAGATTGAACGTCCCGGCCCAGGGCTGAGTTCCGAAGGGTTCTTGGCCATTGATCGCGTTGACCCTCCGTTGCTGCCAAACGAAGAAGAATGTAGAGCCCGGCCTCCACTCCCACCGGAGCACAGCATTCCCCAACAGGCTCCGGTAACTGAAATCCCGATCGGAGACCGAAAAGGCCGCTGCCGGCCCGTCACCGTCCGGGTCGATATCGTAGCCTCCTTCCCCATCAGGCTCTGCGCTTCCAATGTCTGCGCCATACGTGAGGAAATCGAAGGTCCCCGCCGCTCGGAGCTCCTTCAACGCTCCGTAATCGCCCGTCGAAATGAACGGCTCCAGATAGACCTGAAGCGAAAGTGTAGGCGAGAACGTCAGGTTCACCCGGGCTTCAAGGGACAGTGTGGTCCGATCGATCCCCGCAAACACATAACGGGTCCCGTATGTAGCCTCTCCTGATCGGTCGTCCACCTTCTTGGTAACGTACTGGGCAGCGGTGCGGGACCAAGAGTACGAGGGGCCGACGTCGACTTGAAGTGTCTCTCCGAATTGGGCCCCTAGATTGAAGCGGACGTTTCGGCTCCACCCTCCTCCATCATCCGACCCCCAAAAATAGTTTCCCCTGGCCACAACGGCCCGGCGCCTATCCGAATGAACGCTTAAGTTCTGGGAGATCTCGCTCGGAGAACGAGCCATTGGGCCCCCTCTCGTAAGCCGATCGTCGTCGGTCCGCGGGGCATACAGGACTCGGACAGAGGCGCCCCAGTAGTTCAGGAACTCGACACTCCCGATCGTGTTGATGTTCGTGTAGGTGCGGTCGCCTGCGAAGTTCCAAATTACGTTCGGCCCACCCAAGATCACCCTCCACGACCTCAAGAACGGACCGGGCTCCGGCTGAGTGTACTGGTAGTGGGTGTCCAGCAGAACACGGTCTGCGTCGGAATGAAACCCGAGGTCGTTGACCTCGTACCCAGGGCTGACGAAGGCAATCCCGTTCCGCATTGTGAAGTTTCCCGCCTGTTTTCCAGCATAGGCCATCGCATAGAAACCGCTCAGCGACGTTGCCGCCGGATCGACCTCGACGTGATCTGCGTCCGGTCTCTGATAGTACCGGGTGGAGGACTCCTGGGTGCGGGTGATCGCATCCACCTCACCTGCTACATAGCTTCCGGACAAGAGACTGGTGAAGAGCCAGACCCGATCCTGCGATTCGTGGGCGAAATCGACTCCAGCGGAATACGCGGAGGTGTGTAGCCTGTCGGCTAAGATAGTGCCCGACACGTTGCGGTTTACCGCTGAGGAGATCATTCCAAACCGGGTCTGTCCCCCCCGAATCTGGCGTCGCAACCGGCCGACGAAATAATTCGCAGCCGGTTCGACAGTCAGCTGGTGTCCGGTCCGATCTCCATCGGTATAGGATGCGACCTCTCTGCCCGTGACGGCCTCCAGGATCCCAAGGGACCAACCATCCCCAACCCTTCCGGTCACCTTCGCAGCCCCCGCGATCGTGGTAGCAGTCGGTATGTCGGAGAAGACGGACTCAGATGGAAGGACGCCCCTCGGTGGCCTCCCAATCCGACGGGAGTAGACGAGCTCCGGGCCTCTTCCAACGCTCCCCATCGGGCCCGCTTCACCAAAGGTGAAAATGTCCGCTCCCTCGACAAAGAAGGGCCTTCGCTCACTATACCTCGTCTCGAAGGCAGTAAGGTTAATCACCGACGGGTCTAGCTCCACCTGGCCGAAGTCCGGATTGACCGTGGCATCGAGTGTAACGTTCGAACTAACCCGGTACTTGAGATCCAGCCCTGCACTCCCGAAGAGATCCGATCCACTCCGGTAAGGGTTCGCGAAGTTCACACCCGAAGGGTCCTCCAGCTGCAGGTACTCGCCTCGGGCCACCATGTAGGGTAGGAGTTCAAGCCTCCGACCGGGCTCGATTCCTTCAATCCCATCGAGATGCGCGAAGCGAGAGACACCGGCGCGCTCCAGGAGGGGGGTGAAGGGGAAAGTCGCGTTCTCCGCGGCTCGATTGATATTTCGCTCGATCTGGATCCCCCATACCTGCTGCTTCTCGGGACCAAAACGCAGTTGACTGAACGGGATCCGCATCTCGACCGTCCAGCCCGACTCGGTGACCTCGGTCGCCAAATCCCAAACGGGATCCCAGGAGGAGTCACCGCTCCCGGCACTATTCCCGGTAACGATCGCGTCGCCCATCACACCCGAGGGATTGGTCCAGAATCGGTATGCCGTCTCGTGATCGTGGTAGCTGTCGAGGAGAAGGAGGAATAGGTCGGAGTCGTCGAGGCTGGCATCCCTACGGGCAAGTCGAGTCGTGACGGCACTTCGGTCCTCTAGGACAGCCCCTACATAGATGGCGTCGTCGTCAAAGGCGAGGCTCACTTCAGTCCGTTCAGACACTGAGGCACCTTCAACCGGTAGGGTCTGAATGAAATCCGTGATGGGTGAGGCCCGGGACCAAACGAGCTCATCCAGAACCCCGTCGATTGAGATCGCACCGCTCGAACGGATCGCATTGGCGCGTGCCGCCAATGCGTGGTCATAGTTCCCCTCAGCGTCGACCGTGGTCACACCCGTTCCCTCTTCCACGACGTCCTGTGCGCGGAGGTAAGGAGTGCCAAAAGTGATGATGCCGGTGATGGCCAGAAGAACAAATGGTGACCGTGATCGCACTAGTCGAGGATCCATTCGGAGCAGAAGTTCAGGTGACAGCCTGGGCGAGAAGCGCCAAAGCTGTTTGGATCTTACCCGTAGAGCAAGCAGCGAGCGCGGTTGTGCGGAGACCGCTTTCTGGCGGATAATGCCCGGGAGGCTTTCCATCGGTGATTCGTGGAGTGGGCTCCTCACCGCCCTCGCACCTTGATCTGGCCGAGACCGAGCCACCCATTGAGGAACACGGATTCACTCCAGTGGATTTTCTATCCGACCGGATCGTGTTGAGTCTGTTCCGGTGGGATGTGAACAGTCAGTCGCTCGAAGCAATCGAGCGCCTGCAGCCGTTCCACACTATCGATCTGAGCACCTGATTAAGGAGGTAACGCGATGAGTAGATTGATCGGCCTTTCGTTCCCACGGACCTGCGACCGGATTCCGCGTGCCCGTAGAAGCTGGTGCGTCACTTCCTTGACCACGCTCTTCCTCCTTCCTTGCGCCCTGCCTGCTCAAGAGGGGGGCCACCTGAATCCGGTGATCGCCAAGCTCGAAGCGGGCGAGATAGTGTATGGTCTCAGCACGCAGGACCTTTCGCTCTCTCACGCGCGTGAAGTCGCGCGGGCACCAGCAGACTTCATATACGTGGATATGGAACACAGTCCGATGGATTTTCCCGCCCTGAGCATGTTCCTGCTGGCGATGGGCGATAAGCAGATGATCCTCAGGAAGGGGAACGTGCAGCCTAACGTTGCTCTATTCGCGCGCTTCGCACCCCCGCCCCGCGAATCCGAATGGGTGGCGAAGCAGGCTTTGGACATGGGGCTATTTGGGATCATCTTCAACGGCGTGGACACTCCGGAGCAGGCAGCATTCGTGGTTAGCACCATGCGCTATCCACAGCTTCGGGATTCACCTTACCCTGAGCCAAGGGGGATCCGGGGCTTATCCCCCGGTAACGCGGCGTGGGCCTGGGGTGTAAGGTCGGAAGAGTATCTTCGGCGAGCCGACTTGTGGCCGCTCAATCCCGATGGGGACCTCATGGCTGTGATGATGATCGAGTCGGTCGAAGGCCTGCGGAACGTCGATGCAATCGCTTCCACTCCTGGGGTCGGAGCCCTTTTCCCGGGTGCTGGTGGGGATCTGAGTCGCTCGCTAGGAGTCACTCAAGCAGCACCCGAACTGGAGGATGCATTCCAACAGATCCTTGCGGCATGCAACAGGCACGACGTCGCCTGCGCGATCTCGGCGAGCACGGGTGAGGATGTCGCGAGGCGCGTGCGGGAGGGCTGGCGAATCATCCGTACTTCAGTCGAGGCCGCCGATGAGGGCCGCGGTATCCTTGGCAGTAATCTTCAGCCCTGAGGGGAGTGCGGCTGCTTGCCGACGACATCTCTTATGGCACCTCCCTCCTTGCGATCCGAACGGATCTTGATAACGTGCAAGTTCAAGCCGTCCTTATCGAAAACCAGATCACCCAGGTTGGAAGGATTGAGGCTTATTAAGCTGGATCGGTTCGAGGCAGCTTCGGCCCCCCTTACGACCAATCCCGGACAGACGCCACCGCACGAGTCCGGCCTAGCGACGAATGAGCGTCGCGTCTCGAATAGTTTTCCGCACCGCGGCGGTCTTTCCGGCGACTTCTACAGACCTCCACAGTCGTTCGACCATAGCCCTATCTACCAGGGCCCGAGGAGAGGAGGAGTTAGACGTCCAGAGTCCCTCGGCGACACGGAATGCTTGCACCGCCTCTACCACGTCTTCACTGTATAACTGTGAATCCTGGTCCCGAGGAATCTCTGCGACTCCCGGCCGATAGTACCCGATGGCGTGAAGCAAGACGCGCAGCTGCCACACATCGTTACCGGTGAACCGACGGAGCTCACGGTAGCCGAGCGTCTCCGATATCGAGTCCCAGATTCTCCGAAGCTCCGCCACCGGCGTGGGGTGCTCACATACGTTGATGTTGGCGGTGAGATGATCCGGGCGGCGTGAATTCCCAGGTCGCGGATCCGCCACGATCACCGCCGCCGACTGCAGACGGCCATCTCGTCTATCACCTCCCACAGCCTGTCCAGCATTAAGGGCTTCAATCAACCGATCGGAGAGATGTCGGCCACTCCCTTCGGTGCTCTGGAAACTGCGTGCAACGGCCTCCAACACTTCTGGACCAACCAGCGTGTTGCCCTGCGCCACGTAGTTAGGCCCCTCCCTTTGTCCAGCCCAGGCACTCGCTCCCGATCCCGTGTGCTGGCCACGGGTGCCATCGAGAGAAATAACGCCAACCTGCCGTGTCCGGGAAAGCGAATCGGCCGCCACGGCCCTGGTCAGAGCCTCTTCGGCCGAAAGTCCTCTCTCGATGAGGTCCAATAGCTCATTTCCGTACTCCACTCTCGTACTGGCCTGGGTCGCGACGGCTCCCACCCCCGCCCGGACCCATGGAACTCCGTTGCCCACGCACGCCACTCGCGTTGTAACGGCCACGCCCGACTCCCCGGTTTGCGGATCGATCCCGGCGATCGAGAAAGTAGAAAAGTGGAGATCAACCCCCCAGGAAACGGGCTCCTGAGCAAAGATATCATCAGCAACCAGCGTAAACAGAATCAAGAAAGTGATTCGCTTCAACATGGCGGTCTCTCTGTATAACTAGAACATGGCGACTCCCTCACACATGAGCGTCACCCATCGAACTCGACAATTTTGTGGTTTCTGACTGTGATGAGAAAGGGCTACCGACCGGATCTCCGACGAGCCTCCGGCTGAAATAAACTCTTGCAAAGGCCTCAATAATGGTGGTTATGATGGCTAAGGATTAGACGACCTACTTCGCCCTCGAAGATGACATCTGGACCTTGTAGGAAAATGGCACTATGAACGACGTCCGTTGCCCCAACCCCGACCCCGACAGGGAAAAAGGCGAACAGGAGCGGCAGCAGGGTGCCCAGTCCGACGCCGGAGAACAGCCCGCTTACCCCAACTATCGGATACTCCACGACTCTATTGTCTAAGACAAATGGAGCCTATAGCTCTCCCAGCCGAAACACGTAGAGAGCGTTGTGCCTGTTTCCAGGTGGAATCAGAATCTCAGGCGCGAGAAACGTCGACGTCCGCCATGGACTCCCTCCAATCACCCCGGTGGGCACGGCCAAGTACTGTACGCCATCGATTTCATAGGTCATTGGAAAACCTTGAACCGCAGTACCAAGCCGACTCTCCCAGAGCGTCTCACCAGTAGCGATGTCATGCGCCCGTACCCGCCGATCATAGTCACCAGAGAAGGCGAGCCCGCCTGCAGTGGTCAGAACAGAGGTAAGAAATGGAGCACGTTGCTCATAGCTCCAAACCTCTTCCAAGGTTCGCACATCGTAGGCGCCAAGCTTACCCAGATTTCCTTCTGTTCCAGGCATTTCCATCCAATACCGCGATTGCCCAGTACCCCCACCCCCGAGGACCATCTCGATCTCACTGGCCATGCTGTCCATACAGCTTTGGCTCAGCGGAATTACGATGACACCAGCTCCCGGATGATAACCGGTCGCGTGCCAGTTCTTGCCGCCAGCTGTGGAGGGGCAGACGGAAACCCACTCGCCGACCGCCGCGTCCCGAATATCCGTCCGATACTCACTGTGTCCAGTTTCATAGTCCAACTCCAAAATATTCTGGTAGACCGTCTCCTTTAGACCCAGGAAGCTCCCATCCCGCCGGTCCAGCTTCCAAAGGATCCCATGCTTTCCGATCTGAAAGAGTACCGGTTGGCCGTCGATATCGATGAGAACTTGCTCCATGGCCTCGTCCATATCAAGCGACTCATCCGGAACATATTGACGGTACCAAACGATACGCCCGGTGTCCTCATCTAGCGCCAGGGTCGAACTACTATAAAGAATTGAATCCGCCTCGGTCCTCACGGTTCCTCGGCTCACTGGCGCGCGGGGCTTCATCTGGGAGGCGCCAAAATACACCAGCCCCAGATCAGGATCATAGCTTCCAATGTTCCAAACATCCCCCCCACCTCTCAGCTCAAAAGGAAGGCCGCCCCAAGTGTCTCCACCAGGTTCACCAGGCCGAGCAATGGTGAAGGTCCGCCAGAGTTCTTCCCCCGTCCGGGCGTCATGAGCAGTGATAAAACAGCTTTCCGGAATTAGACGGGTACAACCGTTGATTCCGTTGATCACTTTACCGTTGGCGATGACTGGTCCGCTCGAGTTCTCATATCCCAAGTCAGGATCAGCGAGCTGCGCCTCCCAACGAACCACACCGGTCCTCGCATCCAGAGCCGCCAAATAGGCGTCATTAGTGGACACGTAGATCATGTCCTCCCAGATCGCCAGGGTTCGAACTCGGCCCCGGCCCGTTATGCCGGTAGGGAATGTGCGTCTGTATTCCCAGAGGAGGTCTCCGCTTTCAGCGTCCAGCGCCTGGACGGTATTACCCCAATTCGGCAGAAACATGATTCCATCTCGAACCAGGGGTGCTGGCTGACTCCGAATCCCGTCTTCCATCCCCCACACCCAAGCCAATTCGAGTCGATGGACATTCTCAGTGTTGATCTGACTCAGCGGACTATAACCCCATGCGCCAAGGTTTCCGCGGGGATTAATCCATTCGCCGGGAAGCGGGTTTCTAAGGTCCTCGTCGGAAACTGGCGTGAACCCCTCCACCTCTTGATACGTCCGCGTGAAACCAGTATACGTTTCGGATAGTTGACCGTAATCGGGAACAGCGTTCCTTCCCCATGGCGAAGGGATTGAACCCGCAACTCCCGGAACGGGCAATGTGCCGTCGGCAAGTAGTTCAGCCCCAGGGGCCATTGCCACTCCACCCTCAGAAGCAAAGGTCAGTTCAACTGTGCTCGACTCAACCCCGTTCTCGCGCATGATATAGGCTGTAACTGCCGAGTATTCTTCGTCACTCAATGAGCCCGAAGCTCCCGGAGGCATGGAAGATCGGATGTACGTCAGTACTTGGACTACTGGCCGGTTTCCCCAACTGTTGCGAAAGTTCACTCCCCCCAACTGAGAGGCAGTTCCCAAGCCCTGTAGATTCTCGAGGTGACAAGCGGCACAGTTTGTCTCATAGACAAGAATCCCAGCATCTGCCTGTTCGTCCGTATAAGCGGCCTGCTGGACTGAAGCTGCTAGCCGTGGATAGAACACACCCACGGTGAGCATTGCCAAAGTGCCCCACTTAACCAATGGCGAGCACGATCGTCGGGATTCCGGTTCCATAACTCCACTCCTAGAAAGGGTAGCCGTTATTCAGCAGCCAACTTCGCACGTTCTGGGGTCATCACGAAAGAGCGCCTGCAGACTCTGAGGCGAACACTACGCTCTAGGAAGATAGGTGGCTCATTCACGGAAAGTCAGATTTCTTCACACGCACCAATTCACTCCTACATGTACGCCTGGACACGTCACTAGGCGCACAATCACACGGCGATATTGGCGCGCATGTATTCCCATGCCAGAGTGCTCAGCAGCCGAGAGCAAAGTGCCGGGACGCACGCAACCAATGCTACTGAGAATGCAGTCTGAAAGCGTGTTGTCGACTTCATTGAATCCGTATGCTCATACCTTGGGGGGAAATGTCATTGGAGATGTCCTGAAAGGACCCCGTAGCTACCGCCTACAGCACCTCAAGGCCCGGTACCACATCCGACCCAACTGCCCGAATGGAGCAGAGGGGAACCGTCGCCAAGACGGACGAGACATCTAGCCCGGCGGGAGTGCCAATGAGAAGAAGACCGAGAAGCTATGGCGAGACCCCAAGTGCTCCCAACGCCACCCCACAAGGAAGGCTCTCGCAAACGGACGGAGTCCCTCTTAGGATATATGAGAAGCATAGTTCAAGGACCTTCTCTCAGGAGTTGGAATGATGGTGGGCCGGAACAGCGCGTTGGGCTTATTGATAGGCGCAGCAGTTGGAACGTTCTCCCTCATTCCAGACCACGGGTCGGCACAGGACCCTCTGGCGACCGCATGCTCTTACCTGTCATCCGAGTCACCGTTGGACGAGCTGACTCGTTGCGCTGAGCAGGGGATTGCTGGAGCTCAGTTCTCTCTCGGATTCAAATACGACGGTGGGGACGGTATCCCCGAGAACAATGCGGAAGCTGTACGCTGGTATCGGCTAGCGGGTGAGCAAGGGGATACTGCCGCCCAATTCATTCTTGGATTGATGTACGCCAATGGAGACGGCATCCCCGAGGACGATGCGGAAGCCGTACGCTGGTTCCGGCTGGTCGGTGAACAAGGGGACGCTGTTCCCCAGTTCATCCTTGGAACAATATATGCCAATGGAGACGGTGTCCCGAAGGACGATGCGGAAGCCGTACACTGGTACCGGCTGGCGGCTGAGCAAGGGCACGCTACCGCCCAATCCAACCTTGGATTGATGTACGACAATGGAGACGGCATTTCAGAGAACAATGCGGAAGCCGTACACTGGTATCGGCTGGCGGCTGAGCAAGGGCATGCTACCGCCCAGTCCAAACTTGGATTGATGTACCACAACGGCGAAGGCGTCCCGGAAGACCTGTCATTTGCCTATATGTGGTATGATCTCTCCGCAGCTCAAGGAAATCAGATTGCGCGGGAGAGCAAAGACATAATCGAGCAGCGAATGACTGGTGGGCAAATCGCCGAGGCCCAACGGTTGTCCCGCGAGTGGATCGAGACACATCCCTAGGACGAGGGCAACCGCTAATCTATAGCCGACGGCATGAAACCTGTGATTGGCAAGCTGGCGCTAAAGAGCAGGTGCTCTCCCTTTTCCTTGCTGCATCCTCTCCTGAGCGGCATTTTGGCTAAATCATGGCTAGGCCTTCCGACAGTCCACTGCGCAAGCTCACCAGATAGATTCACCACGGGCTCTCTCTCTGACAGGTCACAGCCAAAACTGGGAGGAGGAGAAAATGTCTAGACGATCCATACCCTTTGTCATGCTTGTCGGTATTGGACTCCTGGCTGGGGGAACAATCGAGGCGAGCGCCCAGTTGAGGGATACCAGTGCGTTCCTGGCTCATGTGTCCAATCAGTATCGTGTAATCCCAAATGTGACGTATCACGTCGCGAGCAACCACGAGAACAAATTGGACCTGTATCTCCCAAGAAACGTTAGTGGTCCAACACCTGTTCTAATATTTGTGCATGGTGGAGGATGGGTTGGCGGGACAAAGGAGAGTAACGTGCTTCGCCTTCTGCCATATCTAGAGATGGGATGGGCAGTGGTGAACGTTGAATACCGGTTAGGTGCAGTGGCTCGTGCACCAGCGGCAGTCGAGGACTGCTTATGCGCACTACGTTGGCTTATTCGGAACGCTGAAGAATACAACTTAGATACGTCCCGCATCGTGACGACTGGAAACTCGGCGGGAGGCCACCTTGCCCTGACCACCGCCATGATCCCCACGTCGGCCGGTCTGGATCGGGAGTGCCCTGGATCTGAGGAGCTTAATGTCACCGCAATCATCAATTGGTACGGGATCACAGATGTTGGGGACCTACTCGATGGTCCCAATATCAAGAGTTACGCAGTCGAATGGATGGGTAGCCTGGCAAACCGGTTTGAGATTGCCGAACGGGTATCCCCGATGACCTACGTGCGGTCGGGGTTGCCACCGATATTGACCATACACGGTGATGCGGACCCAACTGTCCCGTACCAGCAGGCGGTCTCATTTCACCAGAAGTTGGACGATCTCGGTGTTTCGAACGTGCTGCACACGGTTCCTGGCGGAGGTCACGGTGGTTTCAACCGGGAGCAGACGTTGGCAATCTTTCAGACCATTCAGCAGTTCCTCTCGCAACATGGACTCGGTACCGGTATGGCAACCACGCAAGGGCAATAGATCCGACAAGTGTACCACTGCGGGGCTTTACCAGACGAGGGGGGGAATTACGTCGTAAAGCTCATCGTCTAATGCCAGTACCACCGGATCCGAGAGATACCAGGGCGAGTTGCGGAGGGTATTGAAGCACTCCGTCTTAGTAACAGCCCACATGACCGAACCTATCGCCCGTTTAATGCCGCCCTGGACCGCCAACGCGTCGACAGAGGAAGACTATGAAGCAGATACTCCAAATCAAAATCGGCCTTTTTGCGGTAACCACTATTGGCTTGGGCCTGCTCCTGTTCAATACGTCGAGCAGTTCTACCAGCCCCAGTCTGAGAGCGGCTGAACCCACACAGCAACCGCCCCCTGGTGCACCGACCTTCGAGCTCGACCCCTCATGGCCCATCGTGCCGGATCAATGGGTATTGGGGGAAGTTTCCAGCATCGGGGTCGATGGTCAGGGTCGTATCCTCGTTTTACATCGGCCCCGGAGCGTACCTGCTGATGAGCGCCATATGGTCGCCCCGCCCATTCTTGAGTTCGATGTCGCGGGAAACTTCCTGCACGCATGGGGTGGCGCAGGAGATGGTTTCGAGTGGCCGGAACGAGAACACGCCATTCATGTTGACTACCGCGGAAACATTTGGATCGGTGGTAACAACTGCCCGGAAAGGAATCTGCCAGAACTGATGTCCGTGTCTGATGATCAGCTCCTGAAGTTCAGTAGGGACGGGCAATTCCTAATGCAAATCGGCGGCAGTAACCAGAGTATAGGCAACAGCGACACGAAGAACGTGCGTCAGCCCGGGGACCAAGCCGTGTATCCGAGGACGAATGAAATATTCGTCGCAGATGGGTACGGCAACCGGCGCCTAATCGTTTTTGACGCGGAAACAGGGGAATTCAAACGGATGTGGGGTGCCTTTGGAAACGAGCCGATCGATTCCTATGGTTGCCCCCCAGCCAGCGTTCCCGCTCCAGATGATGGAGACGGCCCTTCCCAATTTCACATCGTGCATGCCCTCTCAATATCAAACGACGGATTCGTGTATGCGGCCGATAGGGAATATCGGCGTGTACAGGTATTCACTGTTGACGGTGAGTTCGTTGACCAGGTGTTCATGCCCGACAATGCCAGGGCAGGTGACGTAGCTCTCTCGGCGGATCCTCAGCAAGAGTTCATGTACGTCCCGGCAGGGGGACAGATTGTAGTATTCGATCGACTCTCTCTTGAGGTTCTGTACTCATTTCCAGGATCGGGGCATCACATCGCTACCGATCTTGAAGGGAATATCTACACGGCGCAGACGGGGCAACGGCGTGCTCAGAAATATACGTTCCAAGGGTTATCAGCCGGGGATGGTCGGTGAAAGATGTGGGGCTTGCGTGGTGAGGGAAGATGATACTCTAGCCACCCACAAAAAACGGACGGCGCTATGAAGGCTCGAATCGTTGCTGCATTGATCCTCGTGCTAGCAGTCTCCGTCCTGCTTCCTGGATGGGCTGTGCCATCCGCACAGGCTCAGACCCGTGGAGAGACGATCGCCATAATCGGTACTGGAAACGTCGGGTCCACTCTTGGGAAGATCTGGGCTGAAGCCGGACACACGGTCATCTATGGTTCGCGCACGCCGAACGAAGAGCGTGTCCTTGCGTTGGTAACCGAGACCGGGCACGGTGCGACTGCCACTACGCAGGGAGCGGCGGCAGTGCAGGGGGAGATCGTTTTCATCCCTGTGCCTCCAATGGCGATACCCGAAGTGATCGCAGCCCTCGGTGACCTCACCGGTAAGATCGTGGTGGATCCTACGAACTCCTTGGCGTTCGACAGCGGATACCCAGTGTCACCCCGCGACCCACGGCACTCCCTCGCCGAAGAAGTCCAGGCCCTCGCCCCAGGCGCGATCGTCGTCAAGGCGTTCAACACCCTCAATTACAGGATCATGGAGGATCCCTCGCGAGCGGGGGGAGCCGTGACGGTCCCAATCGCAGGGAATGATGCGGCGGCGAAGGAACGAGTGGCCCAACTCGTCAACGATGTAGGGCTCGAGCCGCTGGATGTAGGACCGCTTGTAGCTGCTCGGTATCTGGAGGAGATGCTCCGGCTCTCCTTAGGCTTCCGGGCACTCAACCCCGGAATTGCGTTTGAGTACTACCTCCGGATCCGTCCCAACTAAGTTCTCTGATTAATCCCGACCAGGCCGGACCCCATCCGGGAAGGCGATGTCCGCGTGGATCACCTCAGCGTCGCCGTACCTGAGCCCTCATGGAGTCACCAGCCATCCTGAACGCAGATGGGTCGAGGACTAGGGCAAAATCGTAGGGTGTATCAGCCGCCAAAGAAGTTCTAGGCGAGGTTGAGGACCTGACCCCACCCACCTGCACTCCATCTCATCGCGCAGATTCGGATGACATGTCCCCTCCAACATTCTCCACGTACTCGTCCGCTGGACTGACCGTCATCTCTCGTAAGATGGGAGAGAGATTCTGCGGATATTCGATGGAATCATGAAAGAACCCCGCGGCGTAAATGGTAACCGTGACCGTAGCGTCTCCTTCGTTTAGCCAATACCAACCATGATCCCCGGGGAACGGTGCGACATAGCTTCCCTTCCCGTCACGGACCTCTTCCTCAACCTCGAAGAACTCGGCCTCACCCTCAGGTGCTCCATCAGGCTCGCTGTGCATCTCGGAGCGGACGGTGTTACTTGCGGTCCAAGAGTACACCATCGCCTCCCCGGCTTCCAGCCGATATTTGTACTCCACGAATGCTCCCGGTCCGAGTTCGAACGACCTTCGGTCGATTCGATAGGCGCTCGATTGAGCGGTAAGGCCGTCCGAGCGGACGGGAATCTCACCACTCGCCGGGTCTGAGAGGACAACGAGCCCTAAAGCTGCTCCGGTTCCCAGAGGATCGAGGTTGTACTCAGCTGGCAGGACGACGGTCACAAGGAGGACGCCGGACACGAGGAGGGCAGCCAAGCTCGACCAAGCAAGCTTGGTCCTAGAAGGAGGTTCGGGGACATGATGAGCCTGCTTCGTCGAGTCCATCACCCCGACCTCATCGAACGTTCAAGAGAGAGCCGGCAAGCTGATAGCCGATCAACATGAACCCGCCTGCCATAAGGAGGGCGTTCGTCAGGAACGCATGCTTCAAGAAGCTTTTCTGGGTACGCCAGGAGTTCAGAACGATGAGAACTCCCACAAGCGCTAGTATCTGCCCGATCTCCACGCCGACGTTGAAGCTGACCATGTTGGTCACCAGGCCCTCTTGCGATAACGCGTAATCCTGAAGCGTCGTTGCCAGCCCGAAACCATGGAAAAGACCGAAAACAAGCACCGCGATTTTCGTGTTTGGCCGAATGCCGAGAAAGCGGTGAAATCCATCCATATTGTCGAATGCTTTGTAGACGACGGAGAAGCCAATGATCGCATCGACAAGGTAGGAATTCGCCTGTACGCCCCATAGGACACCCGCTAATAGGGTCACGCTGTGTCCCAACGTGAACAAACTCACGTACAAGACGACGTCCTGCAGACGGTATAGAAAGAAGAGGACGCCAACGAGGAAGAGCAGATGATCGTAGCCCGTGAACATGTGCTTTGCACCAAGATACATATATGGACCGATCGCCGGACCCACGTTCGCTAGAAAGAACGCCGCATCGTCCTGGGCAACGCCGTGGGCAGCCACTGCTCCGGCACTCCACCAGAAGAAGAGAACACCCAGGACGCCCACCGACACGGTCCAACGAAGCAAGCTATTGGCCATACGGCTCCGCCCTGAACTCTTGGCTGGTGGCTAGGTATACGACTGCCATCCCACCCTCGCCAATCTCACGCTCGACGCAGTAGCGGCTCTCCGGGCAAGTGTTCACACAGGTGATGGGATTGGTCATAGGGCAGGCCTCCACTCAGATGTCAGTCCTGACCCTAAGATCCTGCACGCGGCTACAGATGCGCAAGGAGATCGCGAGGGCAGGGATGTACGTTCTTCCCTCGCGTGTAAGAGATGACTCACGTATTTTGATCTCCTCGTCCACCTGACAATCTGAAGCATCCTTGTGACGTCGGGAGGACCAAAGGAGGTCTGACACTATGTTTGGCGGATTAGGAATGTGGGAACTCATGCTGATCTTCCTCGTCGTGCTTCTGCTATTCGGAGCCAAGAGGCTTCCCGAGATTGGATCCTCCCTAGGGAAGGGTATTCGGGAGTTCAAGGGCTCTATTCGGGAGATCGAAGGGGAACTGACGGTCCCGGATGAGCAGCCTAGAGTGAGCAGGGCTCCGGACCCGCAAGAAGAATAGAGACAGGGTGGCGGACACTTGCCTGCGCCACTGACGGAGCGTCACTCGGTGGTGCCATCAACCCGTTTGCTCTCGTGCTTCACCTCCCTGGAAACAGGGCTTCGTGCGTCGATCACCCAGGGTGGGGACTCAACCTCTGGCGTGATGCCTAACTCCTCTAACAGCTCGATGTCCCCTGTGATCTGATCCAGT
>CAUZHN010000005.1:0-60032 GCA_963579625.1 Gemmatimonadales bacterium UBA6960 | reverse complement strand
AGCGATCACTCCCTTGATGAACGATCGACGCGATACCGTTCGCTCCCCGATTACGATGTCCTGGATCTCCATCGAGTGGTCCTCCTCCCATGTGGCGTTAGGGCGCCGATTTTCGTCACCGGACTGCTCCCGTATCGAAGAGTAGTAATCCGGGTTGAGGAAGCATACTAGGGAAACTACACAGTAGTCAAATTATGAATGGTATTTTCCGAGTATCAACCTCCCAAAAGCCGTTAAAATAAGGACAATACTCGAAATCTGAAGCTGCCTCACACCAGGGGTGTCCCCGAACCGCTGGACCGGGGCCGCCGACTCCCGTCGGGGTGAACATCCTCCTTCCAGATTGGGACCTCCCTCTTGACTCGCTCAATCCCTTCGCGAGCTGCTTCGAAGGCCTCCGGACGGTGCCGTCCTCTCACGACGATATACACACTCGACTCCCCCGCCGGCACGTACCCGATCCGATGAACGATTCGGCAAGAGAGAACCCCATCTAGCTTGACGATTTCGTCTTCGATACGCCGGATCACCTGTTCGGCCATCGGACGATGGACGTCATAGTCAAGCGCGGCGACTTCAACGCCCCCGTCTACCGCTCGCACGTTCCCACTAAAGACTACGAGGGCCCCGTCGTCGACCCCTTCGGTCTCCTGGACAAGCGTCTCTAGGGAAAGAGGCCCCTCCTGGATTCGATTTCCCACAGATCAGCCTCCGCTCACAGGTGGAAGAAGAGAGATCTCGGCGTCAGGCCGAAGCAGGGCATCGTCTGAAAGGAGCTCGGTTCCCATCCCAACCGCCGCTTGTCGAAGGTGAGGTGCGATCTCGGGGATCTCGCGGGCAATGGCGGCCCGGAGGTCGGATACCCTGGGAGCACTCTCTTCGACCCGAACAGTTCTTACTCGGCCACCCGCTAGATGGATAAGATTCCCGTAGAAATAAACCTCCACTTTCATGCTTCGCAGCCCCCTGCCAGGGAACTCCCCCTGTTCGACGTGGTGTACGCTCTCCACACCAGACGATAACATTAACATTATAGCTACCCTGATCGAGAGCCCCGGTAGAACCAAGGTGCCCGACACAGATGGCAACCACATCGGATTCCCTAGAGGACCACACGCCCACTACCTGAGGGAGAGATACGTTCTCCGATGAGAAGCCAGACCCTTACTGATACCATGGGTCGCCCCCTCCGGGACCTGCGAATCTCCGTGACGGATCGCTGCAACTTCCGGTGCGGCTACTGTATGCCTCGTGAGGTGTTCGGGCCCCACTTCCAGTTCTTATCCCGACAAGAGGTGCTGAGTTTCGAGGAGATCCATCGCCTAGCCGGACTCTTCGTAGCAGCAGGAGTAAATAAGATTCGCCTCACGGGAGGGGAGCCATTACTTCGCCGTGAGGTGGAAAAGCTTGTCGCGATGTTGGCAGGACTGGACGGCCTGAGAGACCTTACTATGACAACGAATGCCTCGCTTCTACCCGGGAAGGCGGCAGCGCTCAAGGAAGCGGGACTGGCCCGGGTCACAGTCAGCATGGATGCCCTCGATGATGAGGTGTTCAGAGCGATGAGTGATGTTCAGATTCCGGTCGACACGGTCTTGGAGGGGATCGCCGCAGCCCAGTCGGTCGGTCTCAGCCCCGTCAAGGTGAACATGGTGGTGATGCGAGACGTCAACGAAGATCAAATCCTGAAGATGTCTGAACACTTCCGGGGCACAGGCCACATCCTCAGGTTCATAGAGTTTATGGATGTTGGGAACTCGAACAGTTGGAGGCTTGAGGACGTCGTACCGGCCCGAGAGATCCGTGACAGGATCCACTCGCGCTGGCCACTGGAGCCACTAGAGCCCAACTACCGGGGAGAGGTGGCGAACCGATACCGCTACCAGGACGGTGGGGGTGAGATCGGGATCATCGCCTCGGTCAGTCAGCCGTTCTGTTCCAGCTGCAACAGGGCTCGTCTCACAGCGGATGGTGAATTCTATACCTGTCTGTTCGCCCGACAGGGGCACGATTTGAAGTCCCTCCTTCGTGGGGAAGCATCGGATACGGAAATCGCCGCACAACTCGAAGTCATTTGGGGCGCACGCACGGACCGTTACTCAGAGCTGCGAAGTCTGGCCACTATCGATCTTCCCAGGGTCGAGATGTCCAGGATCGGCGGATGAAGGACATTCTCCCTACACTCGAGGCCTGGCACGCTGACGGGGAGGAGATCGCCCTTGCAACCGTAGTGAGAACTGTGGGCTCCTCACCCAGGCCAGTCGGGGCAAAAATGGCCATCACCGCCAGCCATAAGATGGTGGGTTCAGTGAGTGGCGGCTGCGTTGAGGGGGCCGTTTCCGAGGAGGCTCTGGAGGTACTCCGAACTGGAGAGCCGCGTCTTCTCACCTTCGGGATTGCCGATGAGGAAGCATGGGCTGTAGGGCTGTCGTGTGGGGGCACGATCGAGGTCTTCGTGGAGCCCCTGGTCTGGTGAGTTCTGGCGCGATCCTCCAGGGCTTCCTGGCGCGAGTCCAAGGGGATCTCCCGGTGGCTCTTGCGACGTTGATCGAAGGGGCTGGCAACGTTGGATCGAAGATGCTCCTAGACCCTTCGGGGGTCGTTGAGGGAAGTTTCGGAGACCCCGAGGTCGATGCTGCGATCCTACTATTCACGAATGAGTTGTTCCCCTCCCGGAAGTCCGCGTCCCTCGAAGTGAACGGAGCCAGGATCTTCGTAGCGGTGCACATACCCCCTCCGAGACTCGTTATCGTGGGGGCTGTCCACATAGCAATCACCCTGGGCCAGCTAGCGAAAAAACTAGGTTTCAGAGTCATCGTATGTGACGCACGGGAGCGGTTCGCTACGCCAGAGCGGTTCCCGGATGTCGACGAACTCATCCTCGGGTGGCCCAACGAAATCCTGCCGCAGCTAAGACTGGACGAGTTCAGCTTTGTGGTCGTAGTTACCCATGACGCAAAGCTAGACAATCCTGCCCTCCAGGCAGCGCTCCAGAGTCCTGCACCATATGTCGGGGCGCTCGGGTCCAAGAAAACACATGCTCGCCGTCTGAAGGCGCTCCGCAAGGCAGGTGTCAGCGAGGCCGACCTCATGAGAATTCACTCTCCCATAGGGCTCAAGATCGGCGCCAGCTCTCCGCAGGAGATCGCCCTCGCGACTCTTGCGGAGATGGTCGCCGTCCGAAATCGAGTAAGGTCTCTCCCAGAATGAGATTCGGCCCCGTATCCTTGGAGGAATCCGAGGGACAGATCCTCGCCCAGAACGTGAGTGACAAGAATGGCCGTAGAATCCTTCGCAAAGGTCGACCGCTGGACCCTCCTGCCCTCAAGCTGTTAAAGGAAATCGGTTATGAAACCGTTTTCGTGGCTCACCTCGACGAAGGTGATGCCCATGAAAACGAAGCGGCGGAACGGATCGCCCGGACCGCCGCCGGTAAGGGCGTTGAACGGTCGGCAGCCCATATGGGACGAGTAAACGTCACGGCTACGGAACTTGGCGTGGTTCGGGTCGACGTTGAATCGCTGCTTCACCTGAATGAGACCGAGGGTGTTACGGTCGCGACCCTTCCCACCCACAGGGTGGTACGTCCCGGAGAGCGGGTAGCTACCGTAAAGGTCATCCCCTATGCCATCCCTCAAGAATCCGTTGCGAGTGCCGAGGCTCTGTCCGTTAGTGAGGGAATCGTTTCGGTGCTAGCGATCGACCGACAGGCAGTTGCCATCGTTCTCGTAGGTGGACCCGGCGCGTGGGCTGTCCTCGGGGAAGGACTTGGCGATGCGATTCGCAAGCGGATTGAGGCCCTCGGATGCTTCATCTCGGAGGTGACGTTCACTCACACAGACGAAGAGTCACTCTCGGATGCCCTCCAGCGCCAAGTAACCAAAGAAGTTGGGATGATCGTTGTAGCGGGAGAAACTGCCATCATGGACCTCAATGATGTGATCCCCCGCGGACTTCGTCTGGCTGGGGGTCGAATCGAACAGCTGGGCCTCCCCATGGATCCCGGGCAACTCCTCCTCCTCGGCTATCTTCACGAGACCCCGGTGGTGGGTGCCCCGGGGTGCGTCCGTGGCACTTCTCCAGACGGTTTCGACTTGGTCGTCCCCCGGCTCCTGGCCGGCGAGCGACTGTCCGGAATCGATCTCCGCGAGCTAGGGCATGGTGGCCTGTTGTCTGATCCGCGACGCGGATGAGGAGATAGGGCGATGATTTCTGGGATCGTTCTGGCGGCAGGGACATCATCCCGGATGGGTAGCCCGAAGCAGCTCTTGTCCTACCGCGGTCGCCCCCTACTTCAGCATGTCATTGATCGGGCCGGGACGGCAGGGTTGAACGAGCTTCTGGTGGTGCTGGGATATTCCGCCCCCGAGATCACGGAAGCGATTGAGCTTCCTGGTCACGCACGCATCGTTGTGAATACGTCGTATGAATCTGGCCACGCATCATCACTTCGCCTGGGGCTCGACTCCGCGTCACCCAAGACCCGAGCAGCGATGATCTTCTTGGGGGATCAGCCTGATCTGCGCACTGAAGTGATCGTGGCCGTGTTCAGTCTATACGCCGAGACCGGTGGTCCGGTTGTGCGAGCCGAGTATAGGGGGGACCCCGGTCACCCGGTCATGCTCGACCGGTCCATCTGGGGGAAGATCTCCAGCTCATCTGGCGACCGAGGGGCAGGTCCAGTCTTAGCCCGCCACCCGGAGTGGGTTGTTCCGGCCGCGGTCGATCTTCCCCCGCCGTTGGAAGTCGATACCCCGGAGGACTTCCAAGCACTCATCGCGGGTGACCCTGAGACTACCTAGCTCCTATCCGATCAGGTCAGATCAACAAAACAGTTGGCCAGTGATGAATTAGTGGCCAGGTGACTCCTGCAACGATTTCCAAAAACGCCTATATTGTGAGCGCGAAAAAGCCGAACCGGAACCCGAACTTCCACTCTTGGAGACAATCGTGACGATGCATCTCAGCAAAGCTTTCGCGCTGACCGCACTTCCAGTTTTTATCGTCGCCTCGTGCGGAGGAGACACCACCTCAGGATCCGGGGCCGGTGGGGAAGGAACGGACAGTTCCGCCGAAGCCTCTGAGATCAGGGTAGAACTCGCTGCGGTTGGAGGGTCGGCCACTGAGGGAGCCGTCTCTCTAACACTGAACGAAGGATCCTACTCTACTGTCGTGTCAATAGATACTCACCGGGGCCCCGGAGACTATCCTGTCCATATCCATGCCGGATCCTGCGCCGAGGGCGGCACCGTAGTGGTGCCGCTCACCTCTGTTGAGGGACAGGAGGGCGGTGAGGGTCAGTCAAGGACAACCTTCTCAGCGTTGGATCTTCCTGCTGAGGGCTCCTACTTCGTCCAACTCCACGACGCGCAGGATCAGAGTGCGATCGGGTGCGCTGATCTCCCGCCCCTCTGATTGCGCTCAGCGGTCGCTATGGCAAGCACGTCAATGTCTACCTCAACAGTCCCAAATACTCTCGTGAAGAACATCGAGAGTGAACGACTGCTCATCTGAGTTTATGATGTGACAGGGAGGTACCCCTACAGCGGATGATACGCGAGTCCTCCACGGGTTGGAAAAGCCTGTAGAGCGACCAACCAAGCGTTCACTCGGGCGATAATTTAACTTCGAACATCGAAGGCCAGAGTTTTCCCGTCAGATAGAAGGTGCCGGCTTCGGGATTGAAGGCGATCCCGTTCAGAACTGCGCGAACATTCTGCGGTCGTCCACCCACTGGCTCAAGAACCGATCCGTCGAACTCCGTCAGAACGTGTCCATTGATCTTGTTGATCTGCAGAATGCGGTCGGTCTGATACACGTTGGCGTAAACCGCTTCTCCCACGCATTCCAGTTCGTTCAGGTTCCGCACAGGGGACCCATTGAGCGTAACCTCCAAACTCTCGAGGATCTCGAAGGAATTCGGATCTCGGCGATGCAGGATCGCGCTCCCGTTCGACATGAAGAGTGACTCCCCATCGTAGCACAGACCCCACCCCTCCCCCTCGTATTCAATCTCTCGGACCAGGTCGAAGCTCTCCAGGTCGTAAGCGAAGGCGACATTCTCCTGCCAGGTGAGCTGGATCAGTTCATTCCCAACAAGCGCGAGGCCTTCTCCGAAATACTCCTGTGAGATCTCGAGCATCCGCAGGACCTCCCCGGTCTCGACATCCACTGCACGGAGAGTCGACTCACCATACTGACCTGTACTCTCATAGAATGTGCCATCGTGAAGCAGCAGCCCCTGAGTGGATGCCCCAAAGTCGTGCGGGAGTACCCGAACGACCTCGGGAATCTGACTCCCAGCGGCCTGTCCACACGCTGCAAGGCCCACCAGGGAAGCGATACTCAGGTACCGGGACACCTTCACCTCACACCTCCTCCTCGTCACTGCACTGACAACTGATATAGGGTTGGATTCGTGCAACTTCGGATATCTCGAATCGCATATTCGACCTGAAATTCAAGCACTTTCACGCGTACGCACTCAATGGTGCTACATACCAGTTTTCAAGGCTGCACTGTGCCTTGATAGTCGCGAGGACTAATTGACCGCCCCCATTTTCCATCAGGTGAGTTCCCGCTTCAGCCACTTGCGCCACGCGTCCTTAACCCTCCCAAATTAGATATGGCTACCACGCCTCAATAAGGCGAGTCCAAAGCGGGCGAGCACTCGGCTAAGTCCTCGTCTAAAGCTAAATGACATGGCTTCTTCCCTGTGATCGTCGATCACACAACGGCGGGAACAAGACTGCATCACTAGTGGCAGCGTTCCGCTTAGTGTCAGCGTCACACAGCGCAGCCGCATAGTCAAGGCAGAGGCGAGTCACGGCCAGCCACCGTACGCTTTCGCCCCATCTTGGAAGCCGCTACCCTCCTCGCCGTATGGATAGTCTGCGGCTGATAGTCAACAAAATCCTAGGCCGAGAGACGGTTCTCGAGGTCGACCTTCTCGGGACTCCCCTTCGCCTTGCGATAGAAGCACGGCGCGAGATCCGCAGGGTACGCTCCATCTCAAAGGAAGCCGCTCTCGTCGAGAGGATGTTCAAGTTTCTTTCCAACGAAGACGTGGTTTATGATATCGGGGCAAATATCGGACTGATTGGCCTCCTTCTCGCCCGACATTCCGAGGGTCGGGCATCGCACGTGCACTGCTTCGAGCCGGAGCCCAGGAACTTCGACCAACTCCAGAGAAACATCGTAGAGAACGGACTCACGGAGCGCATTTCTGCACACCAGGTAGCACTGGCCGAGAGGGCGGGTGAGCTGGAGCTCTTTATCCGTGGGGGCCCGGGCGAGGGACGGCACTCAACAGTAGTGCCCGAGGGCTCAACTGGCTCGATCCGGGTTCGCGCCGAAACGGCGTCCGCCTTCGCGGCTTCGGTGGGGAAGCCGCCGGACCTCGTGAAGATCGACGTCGAAGGCGCCGAGGGCCGCGTCCTTGCAGGAATGACATCACTTCTGCGAGACCATGGGCACGGGCCAAGAGAGATCTTCATGGAATTACATGACAAAGGGGACCGGGACTTGATGCCCGACGGTACCCCGATCAGGGAATGGCTCGCGAAGCATGGATACGCGCTGGCCTGGGAGTTCGAGCGGGGACAAAGCCGACACTGTCATTATCGCTAGCGTCCAGCTTTCCGTCCCTTGCTGCGATGCCGAATCCGGTAGATTCCAGGGATCTCCACGGGGTTACCCTGCGTACCCAGGAGCCATCGGAATACCCGATCGTCGTGAGTCCGCCTCCACCGGGGGACCGGACGCTGGTAGAAGTCGATCGTCCCACAGTAACCGGCGGCTCGCGCCACATCTCCCCTGGTAATCTGTAGTGCCCCGACTGCACGCTCACGGGTATCGGTACTGAAACCGCTGGTCGGGTCGATGTCCAAGAGTCGGGGCCCTTTCCGCCCCTCCTGAAGATAAGAATCTGCGGGCTTCAGAAGCTCGGTGATCTGATGACGTCGGGGGAACACCAGGAAGTCGTCCCGACCCAAGAGCGCCTTTCCCGCCGCATCGATCGCGCCCTCGTGAAACACGAGGTCACAATCAGCAAACCATATCCAATCCGCCTCGGTAACGCGGGCGGCCAGATTCCTTCCGAGTGACCGGCGAAAGAGTTCCTTCTTCTCTAGGGGCTGCCAGTTCCAACGCACACGGGGTACATCTTTACTCCCGAAGAACTCCAGGAGCGCTTTCGTGGACTCGTCTTCGAGAGTGTAGAAAACCGTCATCGTGACCGAGGTCTTCGCCGGGGGATGAAGGACAAGCGAGGACAGCTGGTAAGTGAGCAGGTAGGCATACTGCCAGCAGTGGCTCACAATCTCAAGCTTGAGTGACCGGCCGACTGGGAGCGGAGGCGGCGTTGCGGGCAGGTCGGGCGCAAACAGGCTGCGGGGGACAAATCCGCTTGCAGCCAACCGAAAAAAGGTCTCCCTCATATGGTCAAGAGGATGGGGGTCGACGTACACTTTCGACAACGGTACGAACAGGGTGAAGGGCCCAACAAAGTGGAAGGGTAAGCCGTAGCCCTCGCATGTGTCCATGGGGTACGGGCAAGAGCACGGTTTCGGTGGGGCTGCAGAGCCCTCCCTGCTGTGCCTCACTCGTCTTACCTTGGTAAGGTCGTGACCCCAGGCCAGGTGAGGATCCATGATCCTTATCCTTTTACTGAACTCGTCACAACTGGATACGGTGATGATGCCCAGGCCCCGGACCCCAATTCTCATCCTTCTCATGGGTCTTACGGGCGCCGCCCACCCGGACCTTTCAGCGCCCTCCAGCACCGCATGTGAAGTTCCGATTCGATGGTGGATCGCGGAGGTCGACCCCCGGTTTGGGATCACGGAAGACGACGCTGCCCGGGCCGTTCGTCAAGCCGGAATGCTGTGGGAATTGGCACTCGGGCGCGTTCTGATATTCCAGGAGTCCGCCGAAGGGATTCCCGTTCGCTTCGTCTACGATGAACGGCAGCAGGCGACCCAGGAACGGCAGGCTCGTGAGGTATTGATCGGAGAACGTTTAGAGGCGATGGCCGAAACAGAGGCCGCCGTGGAAACCGCCCAATCGAGACTAGTAAACCGGAGAATCGTCCATGAGGCCCGCCTTATGAGCTTCGAGGCCCGTGTGGCAAGCCACGAGGATATGGTGGAGTACTGGAACCAAAGAGGTGGTGCCCCCCCCGCCGAGCTTCAGCGGCTTCGGCTAGTTGAAGAGGAAATCGAAACCGCGCGCCTCTACGCGAACGAGGCCTCGGACGAGGTAAATGCCCTGGTTGAGCAGATGAACCAGGCAACGGACCAGCTCAATAGGGAAGTCACGGATACGAATCAGGCTAGAGTAGAGCTTGAGGAGCAGTTCCCTATCATGAGATTTCAGTCCGGGCAATTCATCGAATCCAGGAGCGGTATCGGGCGATTCACCTTCTCCCGAGAGGTCGAGATCCGGATTTTCCAGTTCGAGAACCGGAACCACCTGCGACTCGTGATCGCTCACGAACTAGGACATGCGCTTGGCCTGGACCATACGGGAGTGGAGGGAGCCCTCATGGCCGAGGCGGTGGTCGCCAACCCGGAGCAGGGACAGCCGCAGATTCAAGCCCCTGACGTCGAGAGCCTCAGGAACCTCTGCCCAGAGCTATAGAGAGTCTACAAGTCGAACCTGTAAATCGGGAAGAAAGTGCGAAGTCGCCCAGCCTCTGGTCCCCGACACCATTCCAGGTAGGTAGTACACGATGTAGGTGCGGAGATAGACCATGTCGTCTGCATCTCTGAGGAGATTCGCGACAATCCCAAGCATCTCCTCATCCACCTTTCGACTGAGTTCAACGTCGAGAATCCGAAACTGACCGGGAATCACATCCTCACGTATCACCACAATGCCGAGATCGTCCGGAACAGGCGCCCACTCAGGTGGTGTGAAAGGCCGGCGAGGCTGGGGGGGCAGTTCCAGCAGCTCCTGTTGCTGTTGAGCATGGACTCCGGAAACTGCCAGACCAGCCAAAAGAAGGGCCAGCGCGAAGCTCTGAGCCCATACCGAACCCCGACTCCCGGCAAACATATCCCTTGGATCTCCCCTCGAAGCGGAAGCGAAACCGCACAATCAGTCACAGCAGGAACGAATGATACTTGAATTGCCGCATGATGCACATTATCGACGTCGGGAAGCGAGCACTCAAAACCGGTAAGAGTAGTTGACCTTCACTGCCGCTCCACGCGAGAGAGTGACAAGCTCTCGGTCATCCAGAAGTCCGAGGCTCGCATTCTGCCAGTTGTGCGTGTACACGAAGAAAATGTCGCTTCCCGGAGTCACGATCCAGCGGAGACGAACGAAGAGTCCCACGATCTTGCTGACATCATCGTATTGCAACTGCGTCGTGGCACTGACCCAAGGGCTCGGATTCCAATCACTCTCAAGCTGGTAGACATCGGTGGAAAAGTCCCCCTGAGGCAGATCGACGTCATTGTGCTCCACATCGAGAGAAAAGGCGATCCCAGGGTTAGGACGAAGAGTGACTCCGGTCGATATTCCCCGAAGACTCCCGTTCCAGAACTCGCCAATTGTCAAGTCACCGAACACGGATACTGACCGCCGGCCCGTAGTGCTTGCTTGGACGGTGGATCTCCAGGCGGGATAAGCTCCTGGTTCGATCTCAATCCCATCGCTGATCTCAAAAGGCCGATCAAGCCACTCGAACGACCGGACGACATTGATCTCCACATTATCGCCGCTTTCAAACTCTGCCCCCAAGACATTGAAAACCCACTCGCGCTCCTCAAGTTCACCGGTTCCCATCTCTATGAGATTCCTGAACTGAACGCCAAAGGCAAGCTGACGAATCCACGGTATACTTTCCGGGCGAGGGGACCAGTTGATCCTTGGCTCAAGCCGACGGAAGTCGTTCCTCGTCACAAACCCCACCGCTGGATCGTAGTATTCGCCGAACTCCCGGTACGAGACATGCCCAGACCAGATGTCATTGGGGAAGTTCAGCCGAATCCCACGGGCCGAGCGATCTGAGAACAATCGGCCAAGGTTGGGATCGGGGTCTGAGTTCCAGACCAGGAACGCGTTCAACTCAGCATTGTTTTCACCCAGGAAACTCCGCGTGGACAGCTGCAGGTCGACGCCGGCAGTATGCAGTGCGTCCGGCGTGAATCCTGTTCGGTCCTTCGAGGCTGCCCGGCGCGTGTAGATCACTCCGACACTCGACTGCTCTAGGATCTGTCTCCTGACACGGGCGACTGTAAAGTCCTCTTGGGGGACGAACGTGTCCGATCCAGTCCCGTTCAAGGACGGAAGAAGCGCCGAGCCTGTGCGGATCTGGTAAAAGGCCAGTTCGTATAGACTCACCTGGCCATTGACCCGAGCCCCAAAATCGATGGGAATCTGTCGTCTCTGCTCCATCCCGATCCGACGAGAGAAAAAGGGCCTCGGCCCACTCCGAGGAGCGAAGGTGAACACACCGGACCCCTCAAGGAAGAAGTCGCGGCGCTCAGGAAAGAAGAGTGGAAACCGAGTCAAGTTCACGCGTCGCTGATCACTCTCCACCTCCGCGAAGTCCGTGTTCACGGAAACAGACGCTCTAAGATTTTCAGTAACGCTATAGTTCAGGTCGAGGCTCAGGTTACGAGGGAACGTCGTGTCGTCCGCCTCATCGACCACATTCTGCCAGCTGAGACTCGCAGACGGGACGGCCTCCAGTCCCAGGCCCTGACTCATCCCTTCAAGGCCGGAGACACGGCCGGCATGGACCGGGCGAAAGAGACCCTCGTTGCGACGCCACCCCCGCCAAAGGATCTCTTCATTCCGGCGGCGGATGGTCCTCTGAAAGTTGATTCCCCAGGTCGTGAGTTCTGGATCAAAGTTGAGCGTCCTGAATGGAATCTCAATCTCTGCAGACCAGCCGTTGTCGAGCCTGTAGGTACGGGCCTCCCAAATCCCGTCCCATGACTTGTTGATGCCGCCCCCGCCCGTCAGGAGACCATCGCCCATCAGACCGGCCGGATTAATCTCGAAGAAGTAGCCGGTGCGACCATCCAGGAACGTATCCAGAATCCACATGAAACGATCGTCTGTCCCGAGGCCCGCATCCCGTTCCCGCTGGTGGGCGAGAATCCCTTCGGGGTCATCGTACAAGATCGCACCGATGTACAGCCGATCCTGGTCGTACACGACCCGGATCTCCATCCCCTCCGAAGCAGCCGCACCCTGGACCGGCTCCTGCTGAGTGAATTCCGTGATCGGGATGGCCGAGGCCCAAACCGATTCTTCAATCCTTCCATCTAGCTCGATCAAAGCTTCGTCGGGCAGCGGATATGCCTGGAGGGTCACCCCTGGGTCACTAAAGGGGGGGTCGCTCACGACCTGTGCAGGAAGTGTCACAGGCAATACGAGGAATGCCGCTGCTACTGTGCACACAACTACCAACCGCAGTGCGGTGACCCCGAAAGTAATCACAGGCAGACGCGAGTAGGGCTTCCCAGCACCAGCTACGATCAACCGGGATCCGGCGCCAGACCCTCCGGAGGCGTCGGGTTGCGTCGGAAGGCCGACTCCGGCCGCAAAGTGGGTTTAGCCGGGCGGCTCGACTCCAAATCCCGAGAGGGGCCCGCGGAGATTCCGTCCTTCGGAAGGTCCACCGCCCCTGCCACGAATTGTCCGCGGAAGAAGCCCGACAGGTCATCGACCAGGGAGTACATCACAGGAACAACGACAAGAGTCAGGAAGGTGGCGAATATGATACCCACGATGACCACGATCGCCATGTTTCTCCACCAAGCAGCCTGTTCCCCGCCCCAATAGAATTCCGGGCTCAGACTCGCATAGAGACCGAAGAAGTTGAAGTTCAGCCCGATTGCCAGAGGTACTAACCCCAGCGCCGTGGTGACCGCGGTTAGAATTACCGGACGAAAGCGAGTGATGCCCCCCTGGACGAGAGCTTCTCGTATGTTCATCCCATCGCGACTTCGGAGAACGTCGATGTAGTCAATGAGAACGATCGCGTTGTTCACAACAATTCCCGCCAGCGAAATGATCCCCACGCCCGTCATGATAATCACAAAGGGCAAATTGAAGACGAGGAGCCCGATCAATACGCCCACGGTCGACATGATCACCGAGGTCAGGATGATTAGGGGCTTCACGACGGAGTTGAACTGGCTGATCAGGATGAATGCGATCAGCATGAGCGCGATGCCGAAGGCCCGAGTCAAAAATTCTTGCGCCTCGATCTGCTCCTCGAGCTGTCCCGTATACCGGATCTGGTACCCAGGTGGTACTTCCATCGCTACGAAGTCAGACAGAGTCTCCTGGACTTCCGCTAATACAGCGTTCTGATTGAATCCCGCCCGCACCTCAGCGGAGATGGTGGCCAGCCGATCCATGTCCTTACGGCGGATCGAGCCTAGACCCTCACCCACCTCCCACGTCGCCACAGAGACCAACGGAATCGGATCTCCCTCCGAGAATACGACAAAGTCTTCCAGTGAGGAAAGTTCGTCTCGGTACGGCTCCGCCAGCCGGACGACAATGTCATACTCGTCGTTACCCGCGCGGTATGTTGCTGCCTCTACACCCTGAATCGCACCGCGGACTGCACTACCTACCTCACGGGTCGAGAGACCGTAGATCGCGGCGAGTTCACGGTTCACTCTCACCGACACCTCTGGGCGCGCCTCGTCCAAATCACTCTCCAGTCCCACAAGACGGGCCATAACCGAGGCATTGCGAAGGATCTCGAGGATACGATCTGACAGACGCTTCAACTCCTCGGGATTACTCCCTACCACTTCGACGTTTACCGGAGGGCCCCCAGGGGGACCCTGCGCGGGCATGGCCGCGGTGATCTCAGCACCCGGAATGTCCGCTCCGATTCGCTCCTGCAGGAAGGTCAGAGTCTCAAACACATCTGAGATCCTGTCCTCGAAGTCAATCAAAGACAATGTGATACGAGATTGGTTTTCTCCAGATGGTCCACCCCCACCCCCCATGGTGGCCGCTCCCGGACCACCGCCGCCACCCCCTCCGGCAGTCGTTACAATCGACTCCACATCCTCCATCCCTGGAAAGTCGTGGAGTTCTTCCTCTAAGGTGCGAGCAACAGATTCAGTAAACGAAACGCCGGTACCTACGGAGGCTTCCGCATCCACGATCAACTGTGGGGGCGGAATGTCCTCCGGGAAAAATTCGACACCATGGTTGAACAGGTAGAAGAAGCTGAGAGTCACTGCGAAGACTCCAGCGCAGCCAGATAGGACAACAGAGCGGTGATCCAGCGCCCAGCAGATGGTCGCCTCGTACGTACGAAGAAGGGCTGGTACCCAGTTCGTCTGAAACGCTCGGGCCATTCGATCAAGTAGGTAGTGGTGGAGAGCCCAAAGGCCGACCACCGTGACTGCAGCGAGAACTGCGGTGATGACATTGAAGAACCCGATGGCCACAAGCGCTGCGATCGACCCCACGAGAATCGTCCGGTGTGCAATCCCCGTGAGCGGCTTGCTCGGATTCCCCTCGGATTTCAGGAAGATCGCGCACAGAGTCGGCACGATGACGAGGGCCACGAAAAGCGAACTTGAAAGGGTGATGATCAAAGTCAATGGGAGATACCCCATGAACTCTCCCACTATACCGGGCCAGAAGGTGAGCGGAGCGAATGCTGCGAGTGTCGTCGCTGTCGCTGCGATCACAGGTGCGGCCACTTCACCAGTCGCCTTCTTCGCTGCGACTGCAGGGCTCCACCCATCTCCGACGAAGCGGTAGATGTTCTCCACGACCACAATCGCGTTGTCGACCAGCATCCCGAGAGCAAGGATCAAGCTGAAAAGCACGATCATGTTCATCGTGATCCCGAGGAGCGAGAGGATCACAAACGAGAGCAACATCGAGGTAGGAATCGCAAACGCGACAAACGAGGCCGTCCGTAGACCCAAGAAAAACAACAGAACAGCCAAGATCAAAAGCAGGCCCGAGATGATGTTGTTCTCAAGGCTGCTGACCATCATGTCAATCTGGCGCGACTGATCCCCCGTGATCGATACCTGCGTGGTTGGGGGAAACAGGGGACTTATATCGGTCAGGATCTGCTTCACCCGGTCCGAAGCTTCGATAATGTTCGTGCCTGACCGCTTTATGATGTCAAGAGTCACTACGGGATCACCATCCAGGCGGGCGTAGCTCGTTCGATCGGTGAAGCCAAACTCGACATCGGCTACGTCACGAACGTAGACAGCGCGTCCATCGAAAGTGTCTACGACAAGGTCCTCGATGATCGTCGGGTCCACGAACTCACCGTCAACCCGAACGAGATAGTTCACGTCGCCGACCTCGATCGAGCCACCAGGGATGTTCACGTTTTCCGTCTGAATCGCCTCGACCACGTCGTCCATTGCGAGGCCATAGAACTTGAGCTTTCCGAGGTCTACTTTGACCTTGACCTCGCGTTCCAGACCACCTCTGACATCGACCCGCAGGACCTCAGGGATCTGCTCAAAGAGGTCCTGGATCTCCTCACCCAACTCCTTGAGACGTACGAGCCCATATTCCCCTGCTAGATTCACCTGCATGATGGGAAACTCGGACACGTTGAACTCCAAGATACTCGGAGCTTCCACGTCGCTCGGGAGTTCGGGGGTCGCCAAGTCGACCTTCTCACGGACCTGCTGTAGGGCCTCATTAAGATCTGTGTCGACCGAAAATTCGACGGTGATCGACGAATATCCCTCGACCGAGGTTGAGGTCATCTCCTCCACCTCGGAGATCGTGTTCAGCTCCTCCTCCAGGGGCCGAGTAACGAGAGTTTCAATATCCGCGGGAGATACCCCCGGATAGATCGTGTTCACCACGATCATGGGCAGTTCGATCTCGGGCGAAGCCTCCTTGGGGAGGCCCAGATATGAAAGAAAACCGGCGAGCGAAATGATGATCAAGAGCATGACCACGCTGGTCTTGTGCTCGACAGCGAAGCTTGTGAGCCTGAACTCCTTGAACCGGTCTGCGAACATCGGATCAGACTTTGGGACGTTCTGGGGTCCTCTGTCCGGATGCTCGTAGCCTCGCCCGGTCACCATGTGTCTCGGGTCCAGTTCCCCTCACGAGTTCGGACCACCTCGACCCGGTCCCTATCTGTGACGAGAGTCTGACCCACCACGATGAGTCGGTCTCCTGGCGCAAGGCCCTCCTCCACGACCACCTCGTCACGCTGAGCCGGACCAATAGCAACCGAACGCACCTCGGCCACCTCTTCACCCGCTTCGCCCACACCGACGACAAACGCCACGAATCCTTCCTCTACCCGGACCAGTGCCTCCTGAGGAATCACGATGGTGCTCGGGATCGTCCGCTGAAGAATCTCGATATTGGCGACCATCTCCGGCTTTATGACGAAGCTGGGATTGGGGAGAACGAGCTCGGCTGCGAACGTCCGGTTCCGCGGGTTCACCGTGGCCCCGACATATCCAATTCGGCCAGCGTACTCTTCATCCGCGAGAACATCGAAGCTCACCAACGCTCGAGAGCCAGTCTTCACGTCAGCCGCGTATCGCTCCGGAACCCCACCGGTCACCTTCACCGGATTGATTTGGACAATTCGAGCTACGGGAACCCCTGGGGACACCATCGTTCCCAACTCCACCTCAAGTCTCTCTAAAATCCCGTCTATTGGTGCGCGAATCACGGTCCGATCCAGCCTCTCGTTCAGCGTTCTCAATACAGCCGCAGCCTGATCGGCTTGATACTGGGCCTCTAGGTAGGCAAGTTCAGATCCCACTCTGTCCTCTTCGAACAGCCGTCGACGCCTCTCCCAAGTCTCCTCGGCGAGTCCCGCACGGGCCTCGGCCTCGGCGAACTGAGCG
The DNA here is from genome assembly GCA_963579625.1 of Gemmatimonadales bacterium UBA6960. Lineage (GTDB taxonomy): Bacteria > Gemmatimonadota > Gemmatimonadetes > Longimicrobiales > Gaopeijiaceae > JAAXGI01. Next base: position 43,185 of record CAUZHN010000005.1, on the reverse strand, counting down.
CGGAGAATGCTGTCATCGATACGAAGAAGGGGCTGTCCTTCGGTCACCGAGGATCCATCGTTGGTCAGGATCTCGCGGATCACTCCCACTTCCTCTGCGGAGATCGTTACGTCCCGGTTAGCCTGAACGGTTCCAATCAGTTGGATGCGCTGCTCGAAATCCACCGCCAGCAGTGGCAGGACTTCCACATTGATGACCCGCTGGAAGGAGGTGTCCTCCTCCCTCCCGGCACCCGCCTCTACCGTGTCGCCGCAGCCCGACACCGCTAGAGTTAGCACTAAGGTCAGGGCCCTCTCATCTATTATCATCGAGATCCTTCCTCTTCTCTCTCTATCAAAGTCGTTCTTCTAGTGGACGTATAAGTTTGGGGTAAAGACCCTTACATGCATCATGGTCACTACGAACCTTCGGGGAGCGGAACCTCCCCGACGACCTGGTCAATTCGAGCCCGAGTGGACAGGTAGTCGAACACGGCCTCTGCGTAGTTGAACTCACTCTGTCGAAGGGCAACCTCGGCGTCTGTCAGCTCAAGCTGGCTTCCCAACCCCTCCCGGTACTGCGCGCTCGCGATTTCGAAGCCTCGCAGGGCCTGCCGAACTGCGAGGCCCTGGCTGCGGGATCGAAGTCTCGCCTCTTCCGCCTGTTCGATGAGACTTCGGAGCTGATTTCGGAGTTGGTCTCCCGCCAGATCCAGTTCAACCTCGGCTGTGCGGAGGGATGACCGCATCTGATCAATCCGCGCATTACGACGGAACCCCGAAAAAACGGGTAACGACACGCGCAGACCCACGTTACGACCGTATCCCCGCTGTCCCGACCTCCCGAAAAAGCTTGGACTCCCATCCTGCTGGGCTTGGATGTCATACATAGCAAAAAGGGAAACCTCGGGAAGGTACTCTGCTCGTTCGAGCTGTAGCTCCGTCCCTCGAAGCTCCGTGTTCAGGCCTGCCTGTTGGATCAGTGAGTTGGTCACCCGTGCTCGCCGGAGCAACGCCTCTGAGCGAGCGTCGTCAATCTCTTCCCCCAGATCCACCCCCATCAGGGTCAGGAGCCGGATATTCGCCTCACCATTTGCTCCGAGATCATCCAGGTTCAGTGTGGCCAGAGAACCCACGACTTCCAAGGATGTCCCTTCTTCGAGGTCCAACTCCGTAACGAGATCCCGTTGCATCCGGCGGAACTCGTTCTCCGCCCTCCTCAGGTTCGGCTCCAGGTTCGCCAGCTCTACCTCCAGCCGGAGCACGTCGTAGTCCGAGGAAAGCCCCGCCCGATTCAGAGCTCGGGTCTCTTCGAGGGACTGGATCACCCTCGCAACTGACCGCTCGATGAGCCTCGCCTCCTCCTGTGCCAAGAGCAGTTCGTAGTAGAGAAGGCGGATCCGGGTGATGATCTCATGCTCCGCGCCCCTCACTATCTCCAGTTGGAGCTTCTCGAACCGCACCGCAGCCCCTACACCAATGAATGTCTGGGCGCGAAAGAGTGGCTGCTCGAGGGCAATGTTTCCGCTCCATACGTTTTCCGCTCCAAACTGGATCTGTTGCAGCTCACCCTCCCGCGCGTTCGGATTAAAGATGATCGCTGGAAGAAAGGAGACGGCCGGAGAGAGGTTCCGTGTGTAGGAGGTACTCAGATCCAGACTGGGATAGACGCTGGACCAGGCCTCGGCTACCTGACCTTCGGCCAGCGCTAGCGCCAAGTTGGCTCGCTCCAGATCCCGGTTTCCCCCGAGCCCCAGGCGCAAAGCCTCGTCCAGTGTTAGAGAAACGGTGCCAGCCTGGTCCCGCGCACTCCTCCCCGACAGGTCGCCCGAGACCGACTGAGAATGAAGCGCACCCGGAATCCCGGCGAGCACGGCAAGCGCCACTGTCAAGGTCCGTCCGAAGGCGTTCATCCATTTCACTCCGTCCATTGGTTGAACTCGCGCCCCTCTACGGAACGCAAAAAGGAAGTTTCAGTCTCCTGCTCCGACCGGGTCGGATGACCTCCCGGTGCGGCCCCCATCGGCACATCCTCATGGGTGATCAGGGCGGAAAACTTCTCCGTGCTGACGCCCAACAGGACCCTTCGGAACGATGCCCTGAACTCTACTCGAAACGTGTCTTCTGGAATGCTCAAAAGACGCCTCGAGTACAACGACAGCAGCCCATACGCGTGTGACCAAAGCGTTAGCGAGATCCCCGCAGGGTCCTCCGGCCTCAAAATCCCAGCTTCGACACATTCCCTCACCCTGTCATCCCAGAACTGCTGGATGGCATAGTGGCACCTAGCAACCTCGTCCGGGACCTCCTCCAGACCCATGAACTCCCTGAACGCATGGACCATCTGGAAGTAGCGCGGATTCTTGAGCGAGAAATCCATGTAGGCCTCACCGGCAATCTCAAATCGCTCCAACGGGGTGGTACCTGATAGAGCCCGTGACAAAGTCCGGAAGAGCTCGTCGTGAGCCTCACCGAGGACATCGAAAAGCACCTCTTCTCGGTTTTCGAAGTGGCGATAGAGCGCTGGCGCGGTTACCCCAACATCACGAGCTAACTTCCGCATGGAGAACCCTTCGAAGCCCACGCGCAGGTACAGGTCGCAGGCATGGGTCAGAATCCGCTCACGTGCCTTGCTCATAGTGAACACTGTAAACTAATGCGGATTCTGATTCAACTTCTATCTTGATAATAATACGATAACATCGTTAACAGTATTCGCTGTGAGTGCACCTCTGGGAGGATGGGATGCTGGATGTCGAACCGAGCCTCGGACAGTTCGTCAGTCTTCGACGGTCATGCGGATCACTTGGTCACCCTGTTGGATTCGGTCGAGTACATCAGCTCCCTGCTCGACCCACCCGAAGGCGGCGTAGCCACCATCCAGGTTGGGCTGGATCGAGTGAGTGAGGTAGAACTGAGACCCTTCAGTATCCTTGCCCGCTGACGCCAGTCCCAGCACGCCCCTCTGAAACGGAAGTTGGGTGAATTCGCTCCGGATCTGATAGCCCGCTACACCGCCGCCGTCCCCCATCCCGAAATCACCACCCTGTGCGACAAAATTAGAGACAACGCGATGGAACCGAGCACCGTCATGTGCGCCCCGGCGAACGTCGTTCACAAACGCTTGTACCGAAAGCGGCGCCTGCTCGGCGAAGAGCCGCACAAACATCTCGCCTCGATCCGTCTCGATTTTTACCCTTGGCGCCGGACCGAGTTCGGAAAGGGCCGCCCAATCGATTGTAGGTGGAGGCATGGTTGCGTCAGCTCCTCCTAAGGGCACCTGCTCTCCCGTGAGCCGCTCAAGGGCCCGCGCAGCAGCTCCGCGAAGCATCAACTGCTCGCCTTCGACAACCTCCCGAAGAAGAGGCAGGGAGGACGAGCCCATCGATTCGAGGATGGGTACCAAGATGTTCGCATCTCCCCCGGCACGGCGTGCGGCAAAGGCCTCTTCCAGAACCGCCTCCGCCCCTAGTGGGCCAAAGCTCGGCTGAGAAAGCGAGATGGCTGCACGGGCCGCGGGAAGATTCTCGGGGTCGCCCAATCGGGAAACGAAGAGGGTATAGAAGCGCTCTGCTGGCTCGTCTCCCACAGCCCCGCGGGTCCAGCGTTGCGCAAGAGCCCTAACGGCCGCCGCTCTAACGAGCGGATCGGGGTGTTCACCCAGTTCGAAGAGAAGGCCCATAACTGTTGGTGCCGGAAGACCACCAAGGTTCTCGATCCCCCGAACCGTGGCCACCGGATGGTAGTTGGCCATCCTGAGAGTCCAATCGACGACGGTATCCCCTTCGCCTTGGGCCGCGAGTGGAGCAGCAAAGGACACCTGCTTTCGCCAATCCTCAGCCGGTCCGCGGATCCACTCTTTTCCTCGTCCGAGGTACTCCTCGGAGGTCCACATGAGGAGGGTGATCGATCCGGCAGCCGCGATGCGGACGTGTTCCGACTGATCTTCGAGGGCCAGGACAAGAGCATCCCGGACCTCTGAGCTCTCGAGCCATAGGGGACTCATCACGGCTCTAGCAGTGTTCGTCCTCGTTCTCCAGTCAGTGGCGAAATTCATCCACCGAGCCATCCGACCCTCGTCCTCTTCTACATCTCTGAGCCGACCCAGGGCCTGAACCAAATCCATGGCCGCCGGTTCTTCTGGCGGATAACCATCGAGAGCTTCTCGGAGGCGAGGCGCAAACTCACCCCAGGTAGTCACGCTTGCCGCACGACCGAAGTAATAGGCACTCCGTGATCGGACATCGTGGTCCGGGTGGGTCAGGCGAGTCATGAGAAATTCGAGCGCGGCCGGTGGTCTCACTTCCCGGAGAGCTGCGCGAGCAACCGCCAGCGTCCGATCAACCTCTTCGTCCGGATTGGAAACGCCTTCAATGAGTTTAGCGACCGCGTCCAACCCCCCCCTCTTCCCCAGCGCCTCAATCAGGCGCGCCCGTACCTCCCGATTCTCCTCCTCCACAAGGGACACGAGGAGAACCAATCCACCGTCAGAGAGCGGCAACTGGCCGAGGGCGAATGCGGCATTACGTCGCACCTCGGGGGAGATATCGGAGAGCCGACTTGCAAGCTCCTCGGACGCCGTTGGATCCTGAACCGATGCCAAGGCCAAGGCAGCTCGAGCTCGAACTGACGCCTCCGTGCTGGCTAGTAGCTCCTGCAGGGCCGCTCCGTCCCGCTTGACCTGAAGATCCACAATAGCCTGGAGCTCTGGGTTTCCGAGCAGTCCGTCCGACGCGGGTAGATCGGGAACCGGGACGGCGATGGAGTCCCCGTCCATGGTACCGCTGCATCCCCATGTTCCAAGGAGCATCAGAACCAGCGAAATGATCGAACGTGTTGTGGAGATCATCGCGGGAGTCTTCCTTATTTTCTGAGAGGTTGGCAGACCATCGAACCGAGGATATTCTCGGTCAACCCTGGGCCAAGAACTAAGGACGAGCATTTGAAGCAGACAGACTGGATGAAGCCGACCCCACCCCAGGCTCACCTCGGGTTTCAGGGCTCTCCCTTCCATCCGACGCGATGGCTCCCCAACGCGCATCTTCAGACGCTTGCCGGGAAACTATTGAGACCAAAGGAGGAGCTGAATCTTGAGCGACTTCGCATCGAAACTCCAGACGGTGATTTCCTGGATCTAGACTTGGGCCCCGACCCAGGAGCTGAAGCACCATTCGTTGTGGTCCTCCATGGACTGGAGGGCTCTACGAGTCGTGCCTACGTTCGAACGGCGATGGCCGCGCTGGCACGTGCAAAAATGAGGCCGATCGGAATGAACTTCCGCTCGTGCTCAGGAGTCCCGAATCGCCGAGCGCGCTTCTATCACTCCGGAGAAACCAGGGATTTATCTTTCGTCGTCGACGTTCTCCGTAAGAAGTTTCCGGACCGAACGTTTGGTGCTCTGGGCTTCTCCCTCGGAGGCAACGTCCTCCTTCGATACCTTGGCGAGAAGGGTGACTCCACACCCCCACGCTTCCTCGGGGCCGCCGTGATCTCAGTACCATACGATCTCACGGCGGGATCCCGGATGCTGGAAGTTGGGTGGATGGGCAAAATCTACACGCGCTACTTCCTCCGGTCGCTGCAGGAGAAGGCTCGTGCCAAGCGGCACTTGCTCAACGGAGTCGTTGACCTCGAGCGGATTCTCAAAGCGCGGAGCCTTCGCGAGTTCGACGAGGTAGCAACAGCTCCCCTCCATGGATTCCGGAATGCTGGGGAATATTACCGGGAGGCGTCGTCCGGGCCAATCCTTAAGTCCATCAGGGTGCCCACATACCTCCTCCACGCCATGGACGACCCCTTTCTCCCTGAACACGCTGTGCCGCGCGAAGCGGTTAACGAGAACCCTTGGCTGGCAGCTTCCTTTCCTCGACGGGGTGGTCACGTAGGGTTCGTTGGGGGAAAGCCTCCCTGGCGCCCGACCTTTTGGGCCGAGACCGAGGCGATCCGTTACCTTACGACGATCCTCAGGGCACCCTCGATTCTCAACTGAAGTACTTCTGATGCCAGCTCTGCTGTGCAGAGGACTCCCATCTGCCCGCGCGAAGCTCACCGACTCGAGTCAGCGAAAGATCGAATACAATCGTATCTCCTGATACGAGGCCGTTTTCCGCCAGCCCCTTAAACGCCGAGCGAGAAATCTTCCGGATCTCTCCTTCGGGTCCATTGTGGCGGTACCAGACTGACGCGCCACCTATGATCTCCATCCCTAAATCTTCTTCGAGCACACGGAGACTGCTCACCAGCGCATCGATCGAGCAACCGGACGGCGGTGTGACCTGATCATCGATTCCTACCAGTAGAAAGCGGTGGTATAGCCATTCGCGCGCCGCGACCAAGGGGTGCCCGTGAGCCTTCCACCCTTCGAGAAAACCATCGACGCTCAAGAGAAGTATCGACTCCTCTTCCGGGGAGAGCGGGCGACCTGCACCAAAGACCCAGAGCCGCGACGAATCAGGCAAATGCGAAAAGAGATCGGCCTCTACTGCGGTCATCACATAGCCTCGTCAGTGTGGGTGGCCGGAGGGCTAGCCCCAGCCGGCTGAGGAGCCGATTTGTCAAGTAGGACAGCAACCCAGCGGAGGTCCTGGGTGTTCTCAAGCATGATCTTCACGACCATGGTCATCGGGACAGCGAGCAGAGCACCGACCGGCCCCCAAGCCCAGGCCCAGAAGATAAGCGAGAGGATGACGACCAAAGTGGACAGTCCTAGCCGTCGACCCAGCAGGTGGGGCTCGATCAGGTTGCCAAACACTAAATTGATGATGACATATCCCAAAATCACGAGCAGTGGGTCTTCGAACCCACCAAACTGGATCAACGAGAGCAATACGGCCGGAATTGCCGCAATGATTGACCCGATGTTGGGGACGTAGTTCAGCAGGAACCCGATCAGCCCGAGGAGGATCGGGAAATCTACGCGCATGATCCAAGCCCAGGTCCCGATACAGATGCCCGTGGCAAGACTCACCAGCGTCTTGATCGCGAGATATTCGAGTACCTCCCCCGTGATCTTGGCAAAACGCCCCATGTCTCCCTCCGCCCCACCCAAGATGGCCTGGAACTTCTTCGGGAAGATCGTGGCCTCTGCCAGGATGAAGATCATGACGAGGACCACAATAAACGTGGTGGAGAGAAATACGGCGACCCGACCAAGCAGATTGCCCACGAAGTCCATAATCGCGTTCGCGCTCACGATCTCGTCCAAAAGATACTCATCGGCGGGAACGCCGCGGGCCTGCAGTGCCTCAATCCACGAATCGAAGAGTGTCTGGAGACGGCTAGCGTATTGAGGCAGGCGGACCTGAAAATCCGCTACCGATTGGCTCACAAGAAGGACAATGACACCCAAAACGGCCACGTTAATCAGCACCGAAATCAGGATCGCGATCGCAGAGGGGATCCCTCTCCGCTGTAGCCCAAGCATAATAGGCAGAGAGAGAATTGCCAGGAAAAATGCTAGAAAGAAGGGGAGCAGGATGGGCGCACCGGCACGGAGTCCGGCCACAACCACGACCACGCTCGCAAGCACAACCAGAAACCGCGCTCCTGGACCCCAGTCCGCCGAACCAAACCGGTTCTTGGGCATCGCTCTTCCGCCTTCTCTATACATGGTCATCATGCCATGGGAGTTTAATCACCGCACCCGGATGGAGCCACCTCCACCAGTAAGGATGTTCCTTCCCAACCCACGTTCTTCACTCCTATCTTTCGAAAGTGCCATGGCCAGCGTCCTCGAACCCCTTGGAAGCCACCATGCCCTCAAACGACGACCTCCTCGCGCAATGCCGAGTTGACACCTTCCGATCCGGAGGCAAGGGAGGGCAACACCAGAACACAACTGAGTCCGGCATTCGGTTGACCCACGAGCCCAGTGGAGTCGTCGTTACCGCACGAAGAGAGCGCAGTCAGCATCGCAACAAAATCATCGCCCTAGACCGGCTCAGGGAGCGACTGCGCCAGTTCGAAGAGAGTGAACCGGAGCGCGTCCCGACCCGGGTTCCCGACAGACAAAAGCGGGCCCGCCTCGAAGCGAAGCGGAGGAGGTCGCAGAGTAAGAAGCTGCGGAAGCCTCCGAGTCCGGACGACGCGTAATCCCCCATTCCTACCCAACCACAAACCGCTCCATGAAGGCCCTCTCCTGAACAGTCAGCGAAGTCAGGCCGTCCTTCCTCGCCTTCTGGAGGACGCGATCGTACTCGTCGCGGTTGATGGGGTGGAGCCCCGCCAGATCGACTCCTGCCCAACGCTGTAAATCGCGGCCACTCGGTTTGCCTTGGGTCGTCGCGTCTAGCTTCATCTTGAACTTGCGGGCCGGGGAATTGCGCTCTAGGAGCTTCAGGTAGATCCAGCCCCCAATGAACCCTCCAAGATGCGCGAAGTGCGCGATGTTTCCACCTCCTCTGATCCCACTCCAGAGCGAGAGTATAGCCAGGAAGATCACAAGTATTCGCGCTTCAACAGGGATCAGGGCATATATGTAGATCCGCTCGCGAGGCCAGTATCGGGCAAAACCCAACAGCACACCGAACACGGCGCCTGAAGCCCCCACGATGAAGGCTCCTGGCGTAAAAATAGACAGTACGGCTCCCCCCACCCCACTCAGGAGATAAAGCAGGACGAAGTGTTTGCTTCCTATCCGCACCTCTAGCCTCGGACCGAAGAAGTAGAGCCCAACCATATTGAACAGCAGGTGTAAAAAGCCCGCGTGGAGGAACTGGTAGGTAATCACCGTCCAAGGCCGGACGGGCAGTAGCGCTGGAACCAACACGAGTTGGTTTACTACTCCACCAGGCAGGATAAGCGTGGTGGCGAAGAAGGCCACCACATTGGTCAGCAGAATCCGACGTACCCAAGGAGTCATATGGTGTGTTTCGGGAGGATCGGTGGGTGAAGGAGTTGGTTGGGGGCTGAGATCAGAGGACTCCATAAGCTAACCTGTTAGCCCAAGTTGGGTTTCAGAGGCCCAACGAACAAGCCGGCACCCTTGAACTCGCCCCATCCTTGGGCTCACTCTTACCCTTGACACCTGATCGGTAAGGGGCGATAAATGTCACTTATGACAATACTAAGCGGCAGATTCGACAGTACGGGTATGACAGCCCGTCCCGCTGCCTCCACGGTCCGGAGGCAAGGGCAGGAAGGCGGGTGAGTGTAACCTGACGTTTCAAGAATCAACCCAGAACACCACGCCCGCCCCGGCCCCTCTAAAGGTCGGGGTTGTTTTTTTTCAAGCCCCCCGCTCAAGACTGGGCCCGGGGCCGGTGTGAAAGAGGGTGCTAGCCCGAGAGGAATCACGTGGAACCCAAGGCACCTCCTCTGCCCGTGAATCAAGCAAGCTCCCTTCCAGTGGATCCCGGGATAAAGAGCAGAAACATCCGGATCCTCAAATTCGGCGGGAGTTCCATTGGAAATCTGGACCGGATTCGGCGCGTAGCGGAAATAGTGACACAGGCACAGAGTAGTGATGTGGCCCTGATCACTGTCGTCTCAGCAGTCGGCGTAACCACAAATGCGATCCTAGAAGCAGCTGAGCTGGCTAGCCGCGGAGACGAAGGCTATGTAGAACCTCTTTCACGCATTGACGAGAAGCACCGCGGTATTCTTGAGGAATTAGCGCCGGACGAAGAACTGGCACAGTTAAGCAGGCGACTTGAGGACGCAATCAAAGAGTTACGGGAGCTCGCGCGTGGTTCCCAGCTCCTAGGAGAGTGTACCCTCCGGATCCGGGATCGGATGCTTGCATTCGGAGAACTGCAGTCCGCGATGCTTCTAGCCGCGTGTCTCCGATCCGAAGGAGTTTCTGCCACGGACGTCGACGCTCGGGAGATTATCCGGACCGACGATCGGTTCGGCGCTGCCAAAGTAGATCAACGCGTCTCGCGGGAACTGATCCGCGAGCGACTTCCGGGGAGAGACGGAGTTCCGGTGGTTACTGGGTTCATAGGCTCAACGGCTAGCGGCGAAACGACGACTCTGGGTCGAGGAGCTTCGGACTACACTGCCACCCTTATCGGGGCCATGCTAAACGCTGAGTCCGTAGAGATTTGGACCGATGTGGACGGAGTACTCACCGCCGATCCCCGAGTGGTCCCCGACGCGATCCCAATCCGTGAAATTGGGTATGAGGAGCTCCTCGAGCTAGCCCAATTCGGTGCGAAGGTGATGTGCCCACCGGCTGTTGAGCCAGCGCGAAAGGCAGGCATCCCACTCCGGATCCGAAGTACACTCGACCCATCCCTGCCGGGAACGCTCGTCCTCGGAACGCTCCCACCCGATCCATCCCGGCCCGTACGGGGCATCTCCGCCATCCGGGATGTAGCGCTGATTAGAGTTGAAGGCGTGGAAGCTGTCGGTATCACCGAAACTTCCCAGCGGATCTTCAGGGCCCTGGGGAACGCAGACGTAGAATCGCTACTCTTCACACAGGATTCAAGTGCGCACTCCGTCTCGTTTGCAGTCGAAGGAGCAGAAGCAGAAAGAGCCCTTTTTGCCCTCCAGGCCGAGTTCCAACGCGACCGGGATGCCGGACTGCTCAGAGACCCGGTGAGCGAGCAGGGTTTCGCTATCCTCGCGATCGTGGGAGAAGGGATGCGGGACACCCCGGGGATCTCGGGCAGACTGTTTTCGACTCTCGGGGCGGCAAGAGTAAATGTCCACGCCGTGGCCCAGGGCTCTTCGGAGAGGAACATCTCGTGGGTGGTGACATCGGATCAGGAGGGCCTCGCTCTCAGGACGGTGCACCGGGCCTTCTTCAGTCCTCCCGGTGAGCTTCAACCCGTTCGGATGCTGGTGCTGGGCGTGGGCAGCGTGGGTGGTGCTTTCCTGGATCAGTTGGCTGACCATGGGGAAGAGGCCCTCGCCCCACACAGGCTACGACCGTTACTTGTGGGAATATCACAGAGCCAGAAGGCTGTGGTAGACCAGGAGGGGCTTGACCCCGGCCGGTGGCGAGAACTCCTAGAGGGTGGGGACCACACGCCGGAGAACGTGTTCACCTCAGTGTTCACCGGGGATCCTCTTGTGATCGTGGATTGCACCGCAAGCGCCGAGGTCGCCAGTCGGTACCCGGACTACCTCGGATCGGGCGCGGCCATCGTTACCGCTAATAAGATTCCGCTTTCGGTGTCGCTCGATGAGTATCGGTCTCTCCAGCACATTGCTCAGGCCGGGGGGGGACTCCATCATGAGACGACGGTCGGGGCAGGGCTGCCAATGGTTCGAACGGTCTCAGAGTTGCGCCGCAGCGGAGATCACATCGTACGAATGGAGGGAGTCTTGTCGGGTACGCTGACCTTCCTTTTCGACGAAGTGAACCGAGGGCGACCATTCAGCGAAGTGGTCAAAGAAGCGAGAGACCGGGGAATCTCGGAACCTGACCCGAGAGATGATTTGGGTTTCAGGGATGTCGTGCGGAAGCTCGTGATTCTGGGCCATGCCGCTGGTTTCGACATTGAACCCGATGCCGTCCGGGCAAAACCCATCCTTCCCGAGGATCTCCTCAGGGCCCCATCGGTCGATGCGTTCATGGCTGCCCTCCCCGGACTAGACGCAGAAATTGCCGACCGCAGCGCTAAGGCTCGTGAGAGCGGTTGCCGTTTGGCATGTGTGGCCAGAATCGATCAGTCAGGGGCTACCGTGAGCCTGGACGTTGTGCCTGCCGACCGACCAACTGCGCGGATAGGTGGGACAGAGAATATCCTAGAGATCTGGTCGCAGCGGTACTCAGAGCACCCGATCCTCATTCAGGGCCCAGGTGCTGGGCCCAAAGTAACCGCTGCAGGATTGATGACCGACCTAGTCGCCGCTGGAGAGCGGGTGACCCACGGACTTCGGAATCCCGCCAATGAGCCCTGACCAGTCGGTCACGGCCTTCGCCCCCGCGACCATCGGCAACGTCATCTGTGGATTCGATGTCTTCGGACTTGCGCTCGAATCTCCAGGAGACCGCGTCACCGTACGACTCACACCCAATTCCGGCCTGAGGATTTCGAGGATTATCGGAGATGGTGGGCGACTTCCGACCGACCCAGGATTGAACTCCGCAACAGTAGGAATCTCAGCTCTGCTGAGGGAAACGGATCGGTCGGAGGGAATGGAGGTCATCGTGGAAAAGGGCCTCCCACTCTCTGGGGGAATGGGGGGGAGTGCCGCCAGCGCGGTCGCCGCTGTCGTAGCAGCTGATAGTCTTCTTGCCACCGACCTATCTGAGGAGGAACTCCTGTCTTGCGCGCTTGCGGGAGAACAAGTGGCTGCGGGAGGTGCTCATTTAGACAACATCGCACCCGCGCTCCTCGGCGGCCTTCTCCTGGTCCGACCCTCCAAGACCTTGCCTGTGGTACGTCTTCCTGTCCCCGAGGGTCTAGCCGTAGCGCTACTCAACCCAGCAGTAGAACTGAGTACTCGAGAGGGAAGGCAGGCGATCGGCGAGATGGTCCCCCTGGGAGAAGCTGTGTTCCAGTGGGGGAACACCGCGGCCTTCGTTCACGCCTTACACGCACAGGACTGGGGACTCCTCGCCGACGCTTTGGAGGACCGCATCGCCGAGCCGCACCGCCGTGCCTCCATCCCCGCTTTTGATACTGTGCGTCAGGCGGCCCTCGCGACGGGAGCTGTCGCATGCGGCATCTCTGGCGCGGGTCCCTCAATGTTCTCTCTCTGTCGCGACGCCGAGAGCGCTGAAAGAGTTGGAGAGGAGATGCTCTCAGCGTACAATGCCAATGCTGAGCCTGATGCTACGATCTATCGCTCGCCAGTAGCCCTGGCTGGAGCCAGGGTCATCTCTCCCACCGAGGCCCGCGTCTGGTGAGGCTGATCTCTACCCGACCGCCCCATCACGAGGTAAGCCTACGTCAGGCTGTTTTGGAAGACCCCTCGCCAGACGGGGGACTATACCTGCCCATCTCCCTTCCCCGACTCTCCGCTGATGACCTGGAGGTCCTCAAGGGGGTTCCCTTCCCAGTCCTCGCTGAGCGACTAGCACTCCGTCTGTTTGGGCCGAGCGTGGGCAGGGAGACTATTCAGCGCATCGTAACGACAGCGTTCGATTTCCCGGCTCCCCTCGTCCCTATCGATGGGAACACCTGGATCCTGGAGCTCTTCCATGGACCGACGGGATCGTTCAAGGACTTTGGCGCACGCTTTCTCGCTTGCTTGCTTTCGGTGCTCCGGGACTCGGACGAGGGTCCAGTCATCATCCTCGTGGCAACTTCGGGAGATACGGGCGGAGCAGTCGCACACGCGGTTCGTGGTTTGGAAGGGGTGAAGGCAATGGTCCTTTTCCCTAGAGACTGGCTGAGTCCAGTTCAACTCCAACAGATCGAGGAGCCCGCTGCTGGAAACGGATCAGACCACGAGGGCGTCATCCCGGTCGAGGTAGACGGCACCTTTGACGATTGTCAGCGCATGGTGAGAGAGGTGCTAGCAGGGCCAGGACCAGGGATTCGCGCAATCCTGACCTCAGCGAACTCCGTCAATATTGGCCGCCTTCTCCCTCAGGCCTTCTATTACGCACAGGGATGGAACTCGCTCCCGACAGAGGCACGCAAGGACCCGGCTGTGAGCGTTCCGACAGGGAACCTCGGCAACCTAACAGCGGGGGTGATCGCTCGTCGGATGGGAATCCCCTTGGGCAACTTGATCGCGGCTAGTAACGCGAATGCAGCGATGACGCGATTTCTCGAGGCGGGTACGCTTCCGAGTGGCCCTTCACTGAAGACGGTGGCAAGCGCAATGGACGTAGCCCGTCCGAGCAATCTCGAGCGCCTGATTGCCATCTTCGAGGGAGATGTCGACGCACTCCAACGGTGGATTTCACCGACGTGGCACAACGACAAAGAGGTGCTCGAGGTGATGGCACGGGTGCGTCACGAGTCCGGCTATCTCTTGGACCCTCATAGCGCCGTAGGATACCTAGGGCTCGAGTGGTATCGGAAAGATCGACCGAAGGCCCCGGGAATGATACTCGCGACGGCTGATCCTGCAAAGTTTCCAGATACCGTCCAACGGGCCACGGGCCAGCCTCCTCCCCCACGAGAGGACTGGGTAAAAAGCGGCGATGAGGAGTCAAGCGTCTCTCCAGAAACGGTCCGACTAGGCCCCGACCCCGAGGGTTTGAGGGAACTCCTGCGAGACAGCTAACCCTCACTGGTCAGTCATCCATCAAGAAATTAGGACCTGTGGTCCTAGATCCATCCTGAGCTGAGTGCATACTGATCGAGTGGGAATCTTGCCGTGCAGTTGCTTACATCTTGGTCAGGGGTAGCCCCGCCTAGAGTCGGAGTAGATCGGGATTTTCAATCAGCCGTGAACCCTAGCTGGAAATCGTTGCGAAGCCCAACCCCCCAAACCTTAGCTCGTCCCCACCGAACGTGGATGTCCAGATCTTCCTCCATTTCGGACCCGGGCCGGTGCACAGCTAGACATTAGCCACCCCCCAAACACACCCCAAACGTACACAGACGCCGGTTCTGGCGCGCTGTCACCAAACTGATCTCGCGATTCCTTGTGTGCGACTCTCAAGAGAATCTGCGATGGATGGTGGGCCAGCCCGAAGTCTGACCTCTTACAAAGTGGTCCCGCTGGGACTCGAACCCAGGACCATCCGATTATGAGTCGGGCGCTCTAACCAACTGAGCTACGGGACCGATGGGGCCCACATATCGTGTGGCCTCACGAAAAGCTAGGGGCACCGCTCAAGCTCTGCCACCCCTGCACATCGCTCTGCCGGTCACTTCCTCTCTCCGACAGTCCTGGCTAGAGGGCTGTTAACGAGTAGAGCGGGTCCCATTACAAGCGCCATGACACCAGCTCCAACGCAGCGCTCACGGTAAAGTCCCACGATCCTTCGTAGTTCAGCATGGGTGCTTTTATCGAATTTCTGTAAGGAGCGCTGCCCCTGTCTCGCACAAACCAGCTCGGGCCCCACAGCTGCGACCCACCAGAACCCCGCCGCTGAAGGCGGAATGTGACGGCCAGAAACGACGACGATGAGCCAGGGGCAGGTTTCCCTCTGAGCGGGTGGCTCAAGCCATTAGCCACCCCCAAAATGGCCAACAAGGCGATGGGTAACATCCCCGGGAGCGATTCATTCGTCACGCGACATGCCAACCCATCAGGGATCCTTACGCCGACTGCACACGGCCTATCGGGCGCGGTCAGACTTTGTCCCAACCGTATATGGTTGCCGCAATGACACAGGCGCTGCAGATCCCAAAAGGAGCGAGGGTGTGGACGGTAGAACGCGATCCCGTTCTAGCGAGTGAGGCTAAGGAGCGTATTGATGATCTAGGGCTCAAACATGTGCGGCTCCGAGTAGGCGACGGAAGCCTCGGGTGGAAAGAAGGGAGCCCCTACCAAGGAATTCTAATCACCGCTGGAGCTCCCCAGATTCCGCCGTCACTCATAGAGCAACTGGCGCCCAGAGGCTGCCTCGTTATCCCAATCGGACCCCACGACCAGCAGCGACTAGTGCGAGTCACTCTCAACCCCGATGGCACGAGCTCAGCTCCGGAGACACTCATGGAATGCCGATTCGTCCCGTTAATCGGTCATGAGGGGTGGCGGGGTGCGGAGAGCGGGCTGCCCGATGTAGCGCCCTGATTTCTTCAGGACGAAGTTCCCGCCACTCCCCTGGCGAAACTCCTTCGAGTGAGACCGACCCGAATCGGATTCGACGCAGTCGCCGGACCGAGTGACCAACCGCTGTCAAAAGGCGCCGGACCTCCCTCTTTCTCCCTTCCCTTAGAACGAGTGAAATCACCACCCCATGACCACCGTCCCGTACTCCAATGAGGCGGACCTGCTCAGCCTGAGCAGGCCCATCCTCCAGATCGACGCCCCTCTCTAGGGCCCGCAATGTCTTCGCGTTGGGAATCCCCTCGACAGTCGCATGGTACTGTCTCGGAATGCCTGTCGATGGATGTAGAAGGGCGTGTTGAAGGTCCCCCTCGTTGGTGAAGAGGAGAAGCCCTTCGGTATCCCGATCGAGCCGGCCCACATAGGGCAGGTTCCTGTCGGCAGGAGCGAGCAGGGAGTAAACCGTACGCCGATTAGCCGGATCCTTTCGGCTCGTCAGCACGCCGCGTGGTTTGTTCAACATGATCCACCGCGGAGGTCCGAGAAGGACAAGCCTTCTATCCACCTCAATCCGATCCGAGAAAGGATCAACTCTAGAGCCGAGTTCAGCAACGACCTCTCCGTTTACGCGCACTCGTCCCTGAGCCATGAGCTTTTCGGCTTCCCTCCGGGACGCAATACCAGCTCGTGAGAGGAACTTCTGAAGGCGCATCTCTTCCCTGTTCATTCCCCCACTGAGCCTGACTCCAGTTCGCTATCTCCCGGCTGATCCTCAGCACCAACCGGCCGGGATTCCCCTTCAGCGGGCAGAATAGCCACCGACGGGTCCCGAAGTATCACCGGCAACTCCTCGGGCCGAGGCAGGTCTTCGATCGATTGGAACCCGAAGTGCTCTAGGAACCGAAGAGTCACCCCATAGAGAAGAGGACGCCCGATCCCCTCGCCCCGTCCAACTACCTCAACGAGCCCACGGTCCTGAAGCGTGCGAATGACGGCAGTCGATCCCACACCGCGCACATATTCGATCTCCAAGCGTCCAATTGGCTGACGGTACGCGATAATCGCCAGTGTCTCCAGTGCCGGACCGGACAGGCGAGAGGGCTTGGGAACAGTGTCGAATCGATCAAGATAGGAAGCGTATTCTGTACGGGTTAGAATTTGATATCCTTCGGCGACCTCGACCACATCAAAAGCCCGATCACTCTCTAAGTAGTCCGCCCGCAGCTGTCGGACCGCTCCCTCGATTTCATCCTCATCCAATGATTCATCCGCCCTCGCGATCTCCTCCGCTCTGAGAGGGGCGTCGCTCGCAAACAGGACTGCCTCTACAATCTGCGCCGGCTTCATGCCGGAACCTTGGGAGCCCCAGTTCCGCCTTCGGAGGGGTGGAAGCGAGCCTCCTCCGCCATTTCCTCCTTTCCCTCCCTGCGGCACACCCATAGCTCGTGAAAAGGACGGCTTTGGCGCAGGCGGACCTCTCGCCGTCGCGTCAACTCCAGTCCAGCAAGCAAAGTCATCACCCCGTGCATCCTCTCGTAGAATGGCTGAACAAGCCGTCGGAATTCGATGCTCGTCACTTCCTCGAGCGCAGCCAGTATCAGTTCCACCTTTTCATCGATCGAGATGGTTCTCGTGGTCACTCTATGCTCCAATCCCCTCTGGTCGGACGGCCTTATCTCACAAGCCGCTGAGAACACATCCTCCCAGACCACCTCTAGGGGCACATCTTCCGCCATCGTGATCGGTCGAAGTGGAATGAAGCCCTTCTTGAACTTCCTCGCCCGATCAGCTTCAGTGCGCTGCAGGCGTTGGCTAATCTCCCTTATCTGTTCGTATTCCAGTAGACGTCGCACGAGTTCTGCCCTGGGATCCTCCTCACTTTCGTCAACGGGCGTTGGGAGAAGCAACTGCGCCTTGATCCTGATGAGCGTGGCCGCCATCTCGAGAAATTCACCCGCAGAATCGAGGTCCAGCGCCTGAACCCCCTCCACCGCCGCCAGAAACTGACGCGTGATTCGAGCTATTGGAATGTCCAGAACATCGATGTCTTGTTGCCGGATCAGGTGAAGCAACAGGTCCAGAGGGCCATGGAACCTCTCGATCTCCACGACAAAGGGACCATCCTCTCTATGGATCCGGATAGCCATCAAGCGCTCCTAAATCCGCCCCGACAACCCGAAGGTGGAAAAGAGGAGGTCGAGCAAAAACTCCACGGGCCGCATGACCAGCGAGAAGCCCTCGGGAACGAAGATCATCACCAACAAAAGCACGACAACACCGTAGGGGGCGATGGCCCTGTATGGGGATCGAAGCCCTCGGGGCAGCATGTGATACAGAACGTGCGAGCCATCCAGCGGCGGAATGGGAACGAGATTGAACACCGCCAGAACAAGATTGATGAGCACCCCGTAGTAACCCACAAGGAGCAAGGCCCGGGCGGGACCCGTAGGGTCGACCAATCTTACGAGAGGCACCATGGCCACGGCAAAGCACACCGCAAGCAGAAGATTCACCGTGATCCCCGCCAGCGACACCCGGATATCTCCCCAAACTCCTGTCCGGATGTTCGCACGGTTCACGGGAACGGGGCGAGCCCACCCGAAGATGAATCCGCCTGGGAGTATGGAGAGGATGATCGGAACGAGGAGCGATCCAATCGGATCTAAATGTGGGATGGGGTTCAACGTGATGCGGCCCAATCGCTCCGCGGTATCGTCTCCCTCCCGTCTAGCCACCCACGCGTGAGCCACTTCGTGGAGCACGATCGAGAAGAGAAGCACAGGTAGGAGGAGGAGCCATTGCATGGGATCTTGCTCGGCAAGGTACCCCAACCGCACTGCTCAGACCAGCCTGTAGATTACTCTCGAATTCGCGCACTGGACGGCGGGCAGGCCTGTTCCTGCTATTTTTCCCCATGGAAGAGAGTTGGAAGGCACAGGCATGAGCCAGTTCGAGCTTGCCGTCGCTACTATCCTTTTCTTTCTGGTCTTCCTCCGCTTGGCTCTGATCACAGTCGTTGGATTGCTCATCATCCGTCCAGTTCGAGATTGTCCCGCCTGTTTTCGCCCCATCGTGCCCATCAGGGTAAGATGGCTCGTCCGATTCAACTCTGCGTTCGAGTGGCGCTGGTGCGCAGAATGCCGGTGGGAGGGACCTGCCAGGAAAGCTCTCTACGGGGATGACCGGACCTCAGATTCGTTCCTTTGTTCGGAGTGACCTGACGATGAACGCGCGTCCAAATCACGTGGTGGTGCGACTGTTCGGGGACCATCCACCTCCCCTCGAAGGAGCTTGCGCCGACCTGTGACCGGTATGGACGAAGAACCCCCCACGATAGGGGATGAACGGCCCCTCCTATTCTCGGCCCTGTTGATCCTACATGCCACCGCGTGTATCTTTTCGCGCTCCGTAAAGCAAGTTGAGAGGTCCTGAGGTTCAAATGCCAAACATCAAGAGCGCGAAAAAGCGGATGGTCTTGTCTCAGAAGTGGGCAGCGAGAAATCGCACCACTCGAGCACGTGTCCGTACGGTCGTGAAGAAGGTACGTCAGGCAGACAACCCCGAAACGGCTAGTGCC
This sequence comes from Gemmatimonadales bacterium UBA6960, assembly GCA_963579625.1. Classification (GTDB taxonomy): domain Bacteria; phylum Gemmatimonadota; class Gemmatimonadetes; order Longimicrobiales; family Gaopeijiaceae; genus JAAXGI01. The sequence goes on along the minus strand of CAUZHN010000005.1, from coordinate 24,057 downwards.
CTGCTTTCGGAGGCCATCTCGCTACTTGACCAAGCCAGTCGCAAGCGGCTCTTTCATCCGAACCGAGTGGCCCGTATCAAGAGCCAGCTTCAGACTCAGGTCAATCAGCTCAGCGCCGACTGACCTTGGGAGTTGGGCTCAGTCCGCTTCGTGGATTACACAACCGTCCACGAGCGTCAGGATCGCTCTTCCCCGCAATACCTCGCCCTCGAACGGCGTATTCCGTGCACGAGAACAGAATTTCGTAGGGTCAACGGTCCACTCTAATAAAGGATCGACCAAGGTCACATCGGCAGGGGAGCCTTCCTTTAGGGTGCCCCCTGGGAGCCGGAACGCTCGTGCTGGCTGCAAGCTCATGCGCTCCACCAAGGTCGGAAGGTCCATCTTCCCTCCTTCGACGAACCGGGTCAGCATGAGACCCAGAGCGGTTTCCAGGCCCACGATCCCGAAGGGGGCATCGTCAAAGGCCTGCTCCTTCTCGTCGTAGTGATGGGGCGCATGATCCGTTACCAGTGTGTCCAACGTACCGTCCAAGAACCCCTGCTCTACTGCTTCGCGATCCGCCTCAGTCCGTAACGGAGGATTCATCTTCGCCTGGGTTTGGTACCCGTCAACGGCGTCATCAGTGAGTAAAAGATGATGAGGTGTGGCCTCCGCAGTGACTCGGACTCCCCGCGCTTTCGCTCTACGGATCAGGTCCACACCCTGACAGGTGGAGACATGCTGGAGATGGATGTGGCCCCCCGTGAGTTCCGCTACCAGGAGGTCTCTCGCGATGTGGATGTCCTCGGAGGCATTCGGCTTCCCTTGCAGGCCCAAACGAGCCGAGACCAGCCCCTCGTTCATCACTCCGTTCCGGGAAAGCCCGATGTCTTCCGGGTGGTCGGCCACAGGAATCTCAAACGCCTGCGAATATTCGAGTGCCATCCGTAGCAAGCCGGAGTCCATCACCGGCTGGCCATCGTCGCTTATCGCGACTGCTCCCGCTTCGACCAACTCCCCGATCGCGGTCAGTCGTTCGCCCTTCTGCCCGACAGAAATGGCTCCGACTGGATAGACCTTGGAAAGTCGAGCAGCCCGTCCCGCTGCCTCCACAAATCCAACCATCGCGGGCGAATCGATCACCGGGTCCGTATTAGGCATCGCACAGATTGAGGTAAAACCTCCTGCCGCGGCCGCCCGCGTTCCCGTCTCGATCGTTTCCTTGTGCTCTCCCCCAGGCTCTCTCAGGTGCACGTGAACATCAATGAGGCCCGGGGTGATAATCAGCCCTGTGCACGATTCGATCCTCGCGTCCTCAGGCCCCTCTATATCAGACCCAACGCAGGCAACCTTCCCCTCTGCGAGGAGGAGGTCAAGCACCTTATCGATCCTCTGGCTGGGATCCACCACTCGAGCCCCTCTGAACAGGATTGGCTGTGTATTCATCCTACCCCCTCCTCCTTCGCAGCCTCGGCCTGCTCCGGCGCTCCACCCGCAAGGAGATAGAGAACAGCCATCCTAGTCGCCACGCCATTCGTCACCTGTTCCAGAATTACGGAGTGCGGCCCGTCCGCCACATCAGAGTCAATCTCTACCCCGCGGTTCATCGGCCCAGGGTGAAGGATCAGGAGCTCATGATCCACACGCTCCAGTCGCTGAGTCGAGATCCCGTAGAACCGGTTGTACTCCCTGAGGGAGGGAACGAAGCCGGCTTTCATCCGCTCGAATTGAAGTCGTAGGACGTTCAGCACCTCCGCCCATTCGATCGCCTCCTCGACTCGCCTGAATACGCGCACGCCGAGTGCGTCGATCCCGGACGGGAGGAGAGTCATCGGCCCGCACACCCCCACTTCCGCTCCCAGCTTGAGAAGACCGAAGATATTCGAGCGAGCCACCCTCGAGTGAAGAATGTCCCCCACAATACATACTTTCAGCCCATTGATCTCCCCCAAGTGATCTCGAATAGTGAGAAGATCAAGAAGAGCCTGGGTGGGGTGCTCATGGGCCCCATCGCCCGCATTCACAACGTTCGAAGGGATACGTTCCGCCAAGAACCGAGCAGCGCCAGATGAGCCGTGCCGGATCACCACCATGTCGATCCGCATTGCTTCGAGGTTCCGCGCCGTATCCACGAGGGTCTCCCCTTTAACCACTGAGGATCCTGACGCCGTGATGTTGACCGTATCGGCGCTGAGACGCTTTTCGGCGAATTCGAAGGAAATTCGAGTGCGGGTTGACGGCTCCATGAACAGATTCACGATCGTCTTCCCTCGAAGCACTGGGACTTTCCTGATTCTTCGTTCGGAGATTTCCTTGAACGGCTCGGCCGTATCCAGGATTGATAGAATCTGGTTGGCCGACAGGTCTTCAAGCCCGACCAGATCCTTCCCGAAAGCCGAAACCGTCGGGTTCAAGTCTCCTTCTCCCCCGAAAGCGAGATTTCGATGGTAAGGCGACCATCGATCTCCGGCACTCGTACGTCTACCTTCTCACGCGGACGCACCATGACTCGTCGACCCACGATATCCGCCTGGATCGGAAGCTCTCGACCACCCCGATCGACGAGCACGCAAAGCAGGATCCGGGACGGCCGACCCCAGTCCATTACTTCATTCAGAGCGGCGCGGACCGTTCGACCAGTGAAGAGGACATCGTCCACGATTACCACGGTCTGGTCGTCAATCCCCTCCATCGGAAGAGTAGACTCCCCGACCACCGGGCGAGGTCCGATCTGTGCCAGATCGTCTCGATACAAAGTGATGTCGATTGCCCCTGACGAAATCTCGATCCCTTCCTCACCCTTGATGAAACTTCGAATTCGCTCCGACAGCTCGACCCCTCGACGCCTGATGCCAAGGAGAACCAGGTCACGGGTCCCTTCATTGTGTTCCAAGATCTCCTGCGCCATCCGAACGAGGGCTCGCTCGACTGCACTTTGGTCAAGAAGTGTAACAGGCGCATCGTCCGTCATGGACAAGGGCTCCGATCGTCATCAGGTGAACCACCGGCGAAACGTAGACCGGGCTTCGAGCGAGTGTCAACGGATCCTTCAAACACTTCCCCAATCACCTATCGTCCCATCTTTACATTCCCCGAACTCTAGTTCATCATGAACCGCCCTCGCTCGGGATATATCCACCTCCCCTCCCGGACCCATAAGACCTGAGACCCCCGATGACCCGAGTCAGCTCCAGCACGCGTACTGGGCGACTAAAACTGCTCGCAGTGCTAGCCGGACTGATCGTACTTGGTCCATTTTCGACTCAAACTCTAGCGCAAGAAGTCGAGGGGACACCGCGAGTATTCGTCGGTGGAGCCCCTTTCGATCTCATGGTGGTCGGTTCAGAGGGAGAGTCGGTCCTCTTCCGGATTGAGACTGCGCAGGGCCGGGTGATGGCTCAGGGAACGATCGGGCCAGGCGGCTCGGAAGAGCTAGCTGGCCTGGTAATCGAGCGAAGAGCCGAGCTCCCCATCCGAGCCGTATTCGAGCAAACTCAGAGTGAGATCTCGGCCCCATTCGTTCCGGGATGGTTCTCCCTTTTCCCTCCACTTCTGGCAATCGCGCTAGCGCTCATCTTCCGGGAGGTCGTGATCTCTCTCTTCGCCGGTGTCTGGCTGGGAGCCCTTCCGTTGGTAGGGTTCAACCCCATAACAGCTCTTTGGAGGGTAATCGACGAATTCGCCGTACCAGCCCTCGGAGATACGAGTGGGCAGACCCAGATCGTCGTTTTTTCGCTCCTCCTAGGGGGCATGGTCGGTGTAATCACACGAAATGGTGGAACGCGAGGGGTCGTCGGCACAGTCGTGAACTGGGCGACAACCCGTCGGCGCGGGAAGCTGGCCACCTGGAGTGCGGGTCTTGCGATTTTCTTCGATGACTACGCGAACACCCTCATCGTGGGAAATACGATGCGACCAATCACCGATCGCCTCAAGATCTCACGAGAGAAGCTCGCGTACCTCGTTGATTCGACGGCCGCTCCGGTAGCTGCGATTGTACCGATCTCGACCTGGGTGGGCTATGAAATCTCTCTCATCAGTGACGGGCTTCGAATCGCGGCCGAGCAGCAGACCACCTCCCCCGAATTGGCTGGGGCTTTGCTCGCAGCCTCGCCTCTGAGTGTGTTCGTACAGACAATTCCATATCGCTTTTATCCACTGATGGCCCTCTATCTAGTGTTCCTTACCTCGTGGACGAATCGGGACTTTGGGCCAATGGCCTCGGCGGAAGCCCGCGCCGCTTCTGGAGAAGGATTATTCCGGCCAGGAGCACTCCTTTCTACCGACGCATCTGGAGAAGCAATGCAGCCACCGCCAGGCGTAGCGGAACGGTGGTGGAATGCCGCGGTCCCGGTGATGACCGTCATTGCTGTAGTCCTTGGGGGTCTGTACACAACCGGAAGCGCGGTGGCAGGCCCAGGCGCCTCACTGATGAGCGTGTTCGGAGAGGCAGACCCCTTCGCAACTTTGCTCTGGGGATCTCTAGCGGGCTGCATCGTTGCTCTTCTGTTGTCCGTCGGACAGAGAATACTCTCGATCCAGGAGACCATTGGAGCCCTCGTTGCGGGAATGCGGGCGATGGTCGTTGCGGTGATCATTCTCGTCCTGGCCTGGTCGCTCGGATCCGTCACCGAAGTGCTCGGGACCGCTCAATACTTGTCACAGATCCTGAGCGAGAGGCTTCCACTCGAGCTTATTCCTGCCCTGGTATTTCTCACTGCTGCTGCGATCTCGTTCGCGACGGGCACCTCGTGGGGGGCAATGGCAATCCTCCTCCCCCTCGTGATTCCCCTCACCGTAAGCCTGGGCGGCGGGGCGGGCTTCGAGGCAGGGGCCCAATACTCGATTCTTTTGGGCGCAATCTCGTCGGTACTCGCGGGCTCTATCTTCGGAGACCACTGCTCCCCGATCTCCGATACTACCGTTCTATCGTCGATGGCAAGCTCATGTGATCACGTCGACCATGTCCGAACACAGCTCCCTTATGCCATGGTGGTCGCGGCGATCACGGTACCTCTCGGGGACATTGGAACAGCATTCGGTCTCCCGGTTTGGGTTGCGCTAGCCGGAGGAGCCCTGACCCTATACCTCGTCCTCCGTTGGCGAGGCCGGGAGGTCACTGAAGGGCACGGCGGCGGTTCTCGGTCTTCTTTCTCGGAAGAACTCTCTCAGCAGCCCCGCTGAGGCTTCGGAAAGTACGCCTGTGGTCACTTTCGCACGGTGATTCAGTCGCGGATCCTGAACGAGATTCCCCAGGCTTCCCACCATGCCACTCTTAGGGTCGGCCGTTGCGTAAACGAGCCGTGAGATCCGAGCTAGAATGATCGCTCCAGCACACTGTGCGCATGGCTCCAGAGTCACGTACAGGGTCGTATCCTGAAGCCGCCAATCTCCCACCCCACTCGCCGCCTTACGAATAGCCACGACTTCTGCATGAGCGGTTGGATCGGACCAACGAATCGTATTGTTGAATGCCTCCGAAAGAATCGCACCGTCCCTGACAAGAACGGCACCGACGGGCACTTCCCCCTGGTCCCAAGCCTCCCGTGCTCGCTCAAGCGCGCGAGCCATCCAAGCACGATCTCCGACGCTGGGAGGCTGGAAGTCTACCTTGAGGGGCCCGGATACGGGCCGGGCCATCAGCGAGCCGTGGTCCTCACGGGGACAGCAGTCTGCTCGAGGCTTCGGAAGAATCCAGTGACTCGCCCGGTGACATCGAGATCTTCGGTCAAACCCACGGCGAAGGGCTCCGCACCCGCTCGAGCAGGGCTCAGAAAGTGATGGCTCCCGTTGCCACTGTACCGATAGAGTCCCACCCCCTTGGACCTCCCTATCACGAGCAGATCTCCTTCCTTAACCACATCAGCCGAAGCAGGGTCGACCAGTAGGAAGTCTCCGTGCTCGATCCCCAGACCTTCGAACTCTTCCCCCTGCGCTCGGACGAAGTAGCACCCCTTCTTACCCGCCATCCGGCGGTCAACCGAGTAGTGGGCCTCGACTTCGCCCAACGCGAAGCCGTGAAGGCCATCAGGAATCGCAACATAACAGGGAACAGATACCGTCTGAGGGTTGAGGTCCACACCCAGGATCCGAACTCCCCGAGATCGTGAGGAATCACGCTCGACGTACCCCTTGTCAGCAAGCGCGCTCAGGTGTTCAGACACTGTCTTCGTACTCCTTATGTCGAACTCCTCACCGATCTCTCGAATAGAAGGCTGATAGGTATTAGTGCGAAGATACTGAACTAGGTAGTCCAGTATCTGCCGTTCCAGATCGGTGAGAACAGTGGGCATTTACGCTCTCCGGGACTCGGCCCAGTGAGTAAGCGGGTGAACAGCTTAACCCACCGTTTAAAACAGTGTCAAGCGCGCTACGTCTACATTTCATTAAGGCAACTGACAGCGGCCCTAATTCGAACCAACGCAAGGTCTCGACCAAGAAAGCGGAGTACCTCGAAAATTCCGGGGCTCACAGCCTGACCGGTCAACGCAACACGCAGTGGGTGGATCAGTCTACCGGCTCCGAGTCCATGCTCATCAGCAAGCCCGCGAAGAGCTGCCTCCAACTCATCTTCCTCCCAGGGCACCCCGGCAAACCGTTCTTCGAGCGCAGCAAGCAAGCCACAGATCATTCTAGGATCTTTGCTCCAGTACTGCCGCACCGCCTCAGCTTCTAGCTGCACCGAGTCCTCGAAAAATACTTTCGCCTGGGCAGCGATGTCCCCGGCGGTTCGGGCCCGGGGCTTCAGGAGGTCGATGAGTCTGAGGAACCAGGCCCGATCCTCCACCAGTCGCTTCTCGGCCTCCTCTCGGGAGGATCCCATCTCACTCAGCACCTGATCGACTACATCCTCCGCTGGGATATGGCACAGGTACTTCCCATTCAGCCATTCGAGTTTCGCCATATCGAAGATCGCGCTCTTCTTGAGAACCCGGTTTAGGGAGAACTTTTGGATCAACTCCTCCCTGTCCATCAACTCTTCATCGGCGCCGGGAGACCAACCCAACAGTGCAAGAAAATTGAGCATCGCTTCGGGCAGGATCCCCCGCGCCTCGTAGTCGCCGACCGCAGTGGCCCCGTGCCTCTTCGACAACCTCCTGCCGTCAGGCCCTAAGATCATGGGCACATGTGAAAAGATTGGCACAGGTCTTCCGAGAGCCTGCAGGATAAGAATCTGCTTGGGAGTGTTTGAGAGGTGGTCATTGCCACGGATGACATGAGTAATCCGCATATGCGCGTCGTCGGAAGCAACTGCAAGGTTGTAGGTGGGGGTTCCATCGGTTCGCAACAGGACGAGATCTTCGATGTCCTCGTTCCGGAAACGGATGAGTCCATGCACCAGATCTCTCCAAGACGTCTCGCCTGACGGTATCCGAAAACGAATTGCGTGAGCTTCTCCATCCAATGCCCTCTGATCCGCTTTCCCTGGGGCCAACCGGTCAGCCTGTTTCCTAGGGTAACGCACCGCGTCGGCAGGGTTCTCCTTTCTGACACCGGCCAACTCCTCAGTCGAGGTGAAGTCTCTATAGGCGAGCCCTCGGCCGAGAAGCTCTCCCACCTCGATTCTATGCCGAGCCAGCCCCTGACTCTGGAAGAACGGTCCCTCGTCCCAGTCCAACCCCAACCACTCCATACCATGAAGAATGCCCCTGACCATCTCCTGTGAGGAGCGATCCCGATCCGTATCTTCAATCCGTAGGATGAAGGCCCCACCCTCGCTCCGGGCCACCAGCCAGTTGAAGAGCGCGGTGCGGGCTCCTCCAAGATGTAGGTGACCGGTCGGGGACGGAGCGAAGCGAACGCGAATAGACATATTTTGGAGAGGGGCCAGTCAGGCTGAAGCACCCACTTCCCTGTCGACTGAGTCTATCTGTCTGTAGCGACGACGAATGTACTCCAGTAGGATCACCTTGAACTCCTCCACGAGGCCGTCCCCTTTCAGAGTCGTGAAGTGCTCTCCGTCGACATACACCGGCGCCTGGGGGTCCTCGAAGGTTCCGGGGAGCGAGATTCCGAGATTGGCGTATTTTGACTCGCCGGGCCCGTTAACAACACAGCCCATAACCGCAACCTGGAGTTCTTCCACTCCTGAATAGGACTCCTGCCATTCCGGCATGCATTCGCGGATGTAGCCTTGGATGTTCTCAGCCATCTCCTGGAAGAAACTGGACGTCGTCCGACCACAGCCGGGGCAGGCGGTCACCTGGGGCTCGAAGTTGCGGATGTGGAGGGACTGAAGGATCTGCTGCGCGACCCGGACTTCCTCCGACCGATCACCTCCTGGCGGCGGGGTCAGCGACACCCGAATCGTGTCTCCGATCCCCTCGATGAGAAGCACGGAGAGAGCCGCAGCGGTGGACACAATCCCCTTCGCACCCATCCCCGCCTCGGTGAGCCCGAGGTGCAACGGGTACTTAGAGAGCGGTGACAGTTGCCGATACACTGCAATCAGCTCGGGAATCTCCGACACTTTCGCCGACAGAATGATCCGATCGGAGCTGAGCCCCGTAGCCTCTGCCAACTTCGCGGAACGAAGTGCACTCTCCACCATCGCATCACGAAGAACCACCTGAGCGTCCCTGGGCTCCTGCCGAGTCGCGTTCTCGTCCATCATCTCAGTAAGCAGTTTCTGGTCGAGCGAACCCCAGTTCACACCGATCCTCACGGGCTTGCCATTGTCCACCGCGATACGGATGATCTCCTGAAAGTTCTCGTCGCGGCGTTTCGCCCCAACGTTTCCAGGATTGATCCGATACTTGGCGAGAGCGCTCGCACACGCAGCATGACCTCTCAGAAGAATGTGGCCATTATAATGAAAGTCCCCTACGATCGGAGTGTCCAGCCCTGCGTCGGCAAGGCGGGCAACGATTTCAGGTACGGCTCGCGCTGCATCATCATTATTGACCGTAACCCGGACGAGCTCGCTCCCAGCCCGGGCTAGCTCAATGACCTGAGCTACTGTGCCCCCGATATCCGCGGTGTCTGTGTTCGTCATAGATTGGACCACGACCGGGTTGTCACCCCCGATTCGGACCCCACCCACATCGACTTCCTTGGTCCTACGCCGGTTCCAGATACTCAAGAGAGGCTCCAGGCTTGAACGTGCAGCCATTTGCTAAGGGTAATTCGACCAGCTGAAATCTACGATGGGAGAATGGGGCCTCCAAGGTTGCCCGTACGACGCGTTCGTGGCGAGGTCGTCAGTCAGGATCTGTACCAGTCACATTGAGAGGGCCATCTTTCCGTAGCTAGTCCTAAGCGTTTATGAAAAGTGGGTGAGATTGGTCATCGAAAGAGGAGTCCTGGCGTTTGGCGTGATACTCCTGCTCGTCACGGGGTGTGGTGAGGGGCAGCCGGCGACCCAGCAGTTCTACGTTGAACCCGCGCCGCCGGACAATCCGACTGCCCGGACGGACGCAGCCGAAGCCGAAGTCACGGATCGCGAGTCGCTCCCCCCGTCAAGTCCAATACTGCCCGTCGGCGGATCCGGTACGATGGGAGAACTCACTACCACGTACGCCGCTGGACAGACTGTGCTAGTTGTCCGGGCAGAGGACCTTCCCGAGGTGCTGGAGTTCGTATCTCACATCCATCGGGGAGTATGCGAGGAAGGAGGCCCGGTAGCCGCAGCGCTAAACTCAGTGGTGGGTCTGGCCGATGGTACCGGGACAGGCACAACGATTCTCGGGACTGATGCGCTGCCGGTGACTGAGCCACTTTTCGTGCAAATTCATGGCTCCGGCGGAGCCCCCATCGCCTGTGGCGACATTGTCGGGTCTGGATCGTGATACGGGAAACGGAACCGAACGGACTCACCCACATAGGGGCGACCACTCGCCTGTCGAGCTGGAGCACATAATCCTCCCACCTCCTGGCCGGCTTCAACGAAATATCCGGAACAACTATCAAACCTTCGACGGGTATTGACCGTTTTGACTGAGTGCTGTGGCTGCGGGAGTCTGTGACCTAGTGGGTCACCAGCCAGGCAACGTCGACCGCGAACGAGTACATGAGTAGCGCCAAGCCTCCCGCGGCCACCGCCGAAGCCATCACCGAAGGAATCATCGGCGCCAGACATGCCAACAGCACAATTCCCTGAACCACGCACACTACCTTTCTCCGTTGACTCTCGAGCAACTTCCCTCTGAGCCTCGGCCACATCCACCTAGCGGCGACAAAAAGGTAGCGAAGGGCACCGATCAGAAGGACCCATGGACCCACTTTCCCACTCTGCCAGACGAGGACCGAGAGTACTAGGATCAGGAACGCGTCCAGCTCCATGTCGAACCCGGCACCGAAGGCAGAGGTCGTCCCAGTCCGCCTAGCCACGCGCCCATCGAGACTGTCCAAGAGCATCGCCAGAGCGGAACAGAGAATGATCCACCAGTACGCCGCACCCAAGACGATCTGAGGATGGAACACAAGTGCTGCTACTGGAAGAACAAGCGTCGCCCGACCCAGGGTGATCCGGTTCGCGACACCCAGGCCCCGAGTCGTAGAGGGCGCCGGTGAACGCCACACCACCAACGCGGACATTGCTACGTAGACCGCCACTACCTGAATCAGGTAGCTGGCAGGGAGGCCAAAGAGCCGCCAAGTTGCAGCGGTGACCGCTAGGAGCGGAAGAACTGCGGCACCAAGATCTCCTCCCGATCGGTGAAGAGCACCGCCTGCTGTGAACGGAGCCGTGGAACCGTGGTTGGTTGAAGACATGGGGACCGACCCGCATCCAGAGAGCTGAAGGGACATGTCAAAAACGAAGAGTTCCCGGCAATTCTGGATTCAGGGGCCGGGCCAAGGAGAAATCTTGAGGAGAGATCTGCCTTCGAGGCAAGGGCACGAGGTGCTAGTGCGAACGCTCTTCTCCGGAATCAGCCGTGGAACCGAGTCCCTGGTGTTCAAGGGGGAGGTGCCCCCGTCACAGTATGTGACGATGCGAGCGCCGTTCCAGGAAGGCACCCTCCCCGGCCCTATCAAGTACGGGTATTCGAGCGTGGGAGAGGTGGTCGAGCAAGCCGACTCGTCGGGCGCTAACCTGGAGGGCCAGACGGTGTTCTGCCTCTATCCCCACCAGGACCTATATCTGGTGCAGGGGTCGGCAGTAACCCCTCTTCCTCCTGATCTACCACCTGCCCGAGCCGTCCTGGCGGCAAACATGGAAACGGCGGTGAACGCCGTCTGGGACGGAGGTCCTTCAACCGGAGATCGGATCGTCGTCATCGGCGCGGGAGTGATAGGACTGCTCATCTCCTGGCTATGCCGTCAGATTCCCGGTACTCAGGTAACAGCAATCGACCTGAACGCGTCCAGAGAGTCCCAGGCCAAATCGCTGGGCGTGCCCTTCAGCACGGACTCCCCGCCAGAGGCATACGCGGACCTGGTGTTCCATACAAGCGGAAGCCCGAGCGGGCTCCGAAGAGCGCTGGAGTCCGCAGGGGAAGAGGCCACAATCGTCGAAGTGAGTTGGTACGGAAACGAGCCTGTATGCCTGCCTCTCGGAGAGGGCTTCCATTCGCGCCGTCTCTCCGTGAAGTGCAGTCAGGTGGGACGTCTGCCGTCAATGCGATCACCCCGGTGGACCTGGTCTCGTAGGATGGAGTTGGCACTGGATCTCCTTCGAGACCCCAACCTTGATGCTCTCATCACAGGGGAAAGTGACTTCAAGGACCTCCCCGAGGTGCTCGCACACCTGAGCAAAGACCCAGGTGACGAACTCTGCCACCGAATCCGCTATTAGGAGGGGCCTTGTATAGCCTGAACGTCCGCGACCATTTCATGATCGCCCACAGCTTCAGCGGTGAGACCTTTGGTCCAGCGCAGAATCTCCACGGTGCCACCTACATCGTGGACGCCACCTTTCGCCGCTTGGAACTCGACGCCGACGGCCTGGTCGTCGATATCGGACTCGCCAGCGCAACGCTTAAAGAGATCCTCGGGGAGCTTGATTTCCGAAACCTGGACGACGAGGCCGCGTTCACGGGGCAGAACACGACAACGGAGTTCCTTGCGCGCACGATCTTCGACCGGCTCGTGGCGGCAATTCATGATGGCCGCCTCGGGGACGAGGCGCGAGGTATCCAGCGACTGAACATGACGCTTCACGAGTCACATGTGGCATGGGCGTCCTTCGAAGGGTCGGTTTGAACGCGGGGGACCTCCACCTGATTGTTCCGGGGCCGCTCGGCCAGCGGACCGGCGGCTACCTCTACGACGCGCGGATCTCCGAGGGCCTGACAGCGCTGGGCTGGAACGTGATCACCCACGTGCTCGAGGGCAGATTCTCCGCGGGCGACGCGTGCGCGGAGTCCAGCCTCACTCGCACCCTCGAGGGGATCCCCGAAGGTGCCCGGGTTGTCCTGGACGGCCTCGCCATGAGCCCGCTTCCCGACCCTCTCCGGGTACACCGAGAGCGTTTACGGCTGATGGCTCTCATTCATCACCCGCTTGCCGATGAGACGGGATTGGACGCCGCCGAGCACGCTCGCCTCACCGGGTTGGAGCGTGAGTCTCTGGCACAGTGCTCCGGCGTGGTCGTGACGAGCGCGTTCAGCGCGCGCCGGCTCGCGGAGTACGGCGTCCCCGCCTCGCGTGTCCGCGTCGTACCACCCGGGACAGACGCGGCGCGAGCCGCGGCAGGCCCCGGGCCCGGCGAGGCTCCCCGCCTTCTGTGTGTGGGCTCGGTGATCCCCCGAAAGGGGCAGGACGTGCTGGTTCGCGCCCTCGCCCGCGTCACTGCGCTCCCCTGGAGCTGCCTGTGCGCAGGGACCCTGACGCGTGCGCCAGAATTCGCCGACTCGGTGCTGGAGCTGGCGCGAGCACTGGGGCTGGAGGACCGAATCGACTTCCCCGGCGAGCTCGGGGCCCTGGAGCTCGACGGGCTCTACCACTCGGCTTCGATCTTCGTGCTTGCGACTCACTACGAAGGCTACGGCATGGTGCTGTCTGAGGCTCTCGCCCGCGGACTCCCGGTCCTGAGCACGCGCGGAGGGGCAGTTCCGGACACCGTACCCCCCGAGGCCGGTATGCTCGTTACCCCCGGTGACGAGGCGGCTCTGGCGGTCGCGCTGGAGGAGCTGCTTTCGGACCCGGGGGGGGCCGCGCGTCGGACCGAGCTTGCGGAGGGATCGCTCCGCCACGGCCGATCTCTCTCTACCTGGGGCGACGCGGCCCTGGCCTTCGAACTTGCCGTTCGGGAGATCTCTCCGGGTGGGTGAGGAGACCTTTGCCCCGGACTGGCTGGCCTTACGCGAGCCGGTGGATCACCGCTCCCGCGCCGCCGATCTCGTGGTCCCCTTGGCCGAGTGGTGGGAATCCCGTCCGAGCCGGCGCGTGCTCGACCTGGGTAGCGGCACCGGTTCGAACCTCCGCTACCTCGCGCCCCGGCTCCCGGGCGAGCAGGCATGGACGCTGGTGGACAGGGACGCCGCTCTGCTTGAACGGGCGACCCACACGGTCGTCGCAGTCCGCGGGGTGGCCGGAGGTGATGGTGGGGCGGAGTGCGTCGTCGGCGAGCTGGACCGGGAAGGGTTGGAGCTCGTCCTCGGAGCGGACCTCGTGACAGCCTCCGCACTGTTGGACCTGGTGACCCACGAGTGGCTCGAGCGGCTCGTAGCAGCGTGCCGGGCGGCCAGGAGCGGGGCGCTGCTTGCCCTCACCTGGGATGGTACGATGACCTGGGATGACCCCGACCCCGACGACGCGCTCGTCGCCGAGGCGGTGCGGAGCCATCAGCTCCGGGACAAGGGCATGGGACCTGCGCTCGGACCGGCGGGCGGCCCCGCGGCGGAGCGCGCATTCCGCTCGGCCGGATACGACACCCTACTCCGGCCGAGCCCCTGGCGCTTGGGCGCCGCCGACACCTCGCTGGCTCGTGCGTTGATCGACGGGTGGGGGGCGGCCGCCTCCGAGCAACGTCCCGACGACGCTGCGCTCATCCAGAGTTGGGCAGACCGCCGTACCGCAACGACCACCTTGACGCCTGGGCTCGATGTGGGACACGTGGACCTGTTGGCCCTCCCCCTGGGCCTAGACAGTCCCTGATCCCCGGTTCCTACGTTCCGGGCGTCGTCCTGCTCAGCTCAGGTCGAGATCGAAGAGGAGGTCGTCTCCTAGGGGTACGTGACGGCACCTAGCCCGGAGCGACTGGTCCAGGGTCTCGATCGGCGGCAGGGTGATCCCCGGACGGCCCGAGCCCATCAACATAGGTGCGACGGTCAGGTGGAGTCGGTCGAGGATGCCGGCCTGGAGGAACCTCGACACCGTGACCCCTCCCCCCTCCACCAGCACCCGTCGCAGCCCGCGGGCACGGAGCGCTTCCAGAACACCCTTCGGCTCGAAGCCCTCAGCGCCAGAGGCGGGAAGGGTGAGGACTTCCGAGAAGCCATCCCTCACGGCTTGGGAATCACCCATTCCGGCGCCTCGCACCACGATCGTCGGGGCCAATCCGTCCGAGAAGACCCGACGGTCCTGCCCGAGGCGGCCGTCCGGATCGAGCACCACCCGGACCGGATTTTCGCCCTCCACCTTCCGCACCGTGAGCTCCGGATCGTCCAGCGCCACGGTGACGACCCCCACGATCACGGCGTCGACCAGAGCGCGAAGTCGGTGGAGGCGGCGGATGTCCTCTGGTCCGGTGATGTAGTGGGACTTCCCGCTCACCGTCGCGATGCGGCCGTCCAGGCTCTGACCGAGCTGCCCGATGACCAAGTCAGGTCCACGGGTGAGCGGCAGATAGAGATCGAGCAGATCTCGAGCCGCCGGTGTGGGCGGAGCTGACGTCTCCCAGCGCCCGGACTCGCTCAGCTCAAGCCAGAGCTCCGAGCGCGTGCCATGCACTACACGACGAGGCCCGGGCTCAGGGAGATCGCGGGCCACGGCAGCGCGTACCAGTGTCCAGGCCGCGACCTCGTCCAGCGCGGCTGCAATCTCAGCCAATCCGACCCACCGCCTTCGCGGAGCTACTCACGGGAGTCGGTCTCCAGCCGGTCGAGGGGGAACGCCCGCGCATCCTCGATCACGTCGGCCAAGAACGCTCCGTAGTGCGACACCAACCGTGCCCCAAGATCGGCGTTGGCCAAGGTCGCGTCCCCGACCACTCCATCGGCGTTTAGATCGCCGGCCAGCCAGGAAAACGAGGTCGAACCCTCCGGAGCCACCAACCGTAGCGTTTTCTCGAGTTCCTCGCCGAAGGAGCGGGTCTGGGCCGCTTTGGGCGCGCGCACTAGATCCGGCCGGAGATGCATCATCATGGCCGTCTCCACCGCCCCGCCGTGGATGCCGTGGCGCCACTCCCCATCCGGGAGGTCCACGTCTTTCGGCTGGGGAAAACGGAACCAGCTCGCGTGCACGACCAGCATACCCAGCTCGTCGCGAAGCCGTAGACCGGCGATCTCCAGCGCGTGCCGGTTCCCGCCGTGGCTGTTGCTCAGCACGAGGCGCCGCACGCCGATTCGTGCGAGGGCCTCGCCCGCCCCCTCGATCAGGGAGGAGAGCTGCTCCGGCTCCAGAGAAAGCGTTCCCGCAAAGCGCGTGTGCTCTCGGCTGCAGCCGATCGCTTGGGGCGGCAGAGCCCAGGCCGGAAAGCCATCGGGCAGCTGCCCGAACGCTTCCGAGAGCAGGCCGAGCCCGATCTCGAGGTCGGTGGAGAGGGGCAGGTGGGATCCGTGCTGCTCGATTGCGGCGATGGGCAGAACGACCACCGGATCGCTTGCCTCGATCGCATCCGCCTCCACCGTCGTCAGGGTTTGCCACAGACGGATCGCCCCGTCAGCCATGGTTCGAGCACTCAGTCAGCCGGGCGTAGACGTCTCCCGAAGAAACACTCCCCCCGTTGCGCCTCAGCCAGGCGACCATCTCATCAGCCGTAAGCCACCGCTTCGACATGAATCTCCTCTCCTCTCCCTTGATCGCGTTGAACTCGTACCCACTTAGCGCCTCGAGCCTCCGCACGCACGCCTCGGCGACGTCCAGAGCCCCTCCCAAGAACTCCACGGAGAGCGCGGGGATACGGTGACTCAGGCCCGCCAGCACCTCGGCTTCGTACCCCTCCACGTCGATTTTACAGAAGCGCGGGAGGCCATGGTCCTCGATCAGCGCGTCCAGGGTCGTAACCGGTACCTCCAACGAGTCGTCCCAGCGCACGCGGCGGAAGCCGGGGTTCTGTGCGGGCAGGGTGCTTCGCCAGTCCTTGGCCAGGGAGGACATGGTCGGCGTGCGGTGGCTCAGGGCCAGGCGGGCGGTACCGACCGCGCGCCCCACCGCCTCTGGCCGAACTGAAACGTCACGGCTGCGCCCGACGATCTGCACGAGCCAGCGGCACACGGCTGGCTGGGGCTCCAAGGCCACCACCCGCGCGCCCAACTTTCGGAACGCGGCGGTGCGGTCTCCCAGGTGCGCCCCCACATCGAAAACCAGATCTCCCGCCCCGACGAACGGGCGGTACAGCTCCCGCAGCCCGCGCTGCCGGCCCGGCCGCCAGTAGATGATCAGCGAGCGGACCAGGCCGAGCCAGCACTCAACTCGGCCCCACACCGCCGGCCCCTCCTTCGGGGTTAGCCACTCCCTCGGTCTTGGTCCCGCTCTCCGGCTTCGTTTCGGAGTCGGGAGGGGGCTCTGGCCCGCCAAGCAGCGGCCACATCCGGCCCAGCGTCTCGTCGCGCAGCACCAGATGGTGCCGCAGCACCTCTGCCACGTGAAACGACACTAGGATGATCAGCAAGAATGTCGAGAATCGGTGCACAAGGGACGCCCACGAGGCGACCCCGGGCATCAGAGGCAATAGCGTCGGTAGCCTGAGCGCGTCCATCGTCTCGATGGGGAAGCCATCCCCAACCACGTGCACGTATCCGCTCCCCGCAACCACGATAAGGACCACGTAGATGACCCAGTGCGCCATGGTCGCCATGCGTCTCTCCAACTCGGGGAAGGTCTCCGACATCGGCGGCGCCGGGTGGGTCAGCCGCCACAGTACGCGGGCCACCACGACCACGAGGAGTACGACGCCGAGCCCTTTGTGCAAGACGAAGAGCCGGTCGATTGACTCCTGCTCGAGGGCGGGTGCGATCATCGCAATTCCCGCGGGGATCTGTACCAGCAAGAGTAGCACGACCAACCAATGGAAGAACCGGGCGCCGGTGCCGAAGCCCTTTGTCACCTTCCCTCTTTCGTCAAAAGAGTGGTGGAGGCGGCGGTGCCGCCGCTGAAGGCCCGCAGGAACCACTCGCGGAACTCGTCCATTCGCGGAGGCGTGCCCTCCGGGTTGGGGAAGGCGCCAGGGCGGAACCCCCACTCGAAGAAGGGCTCGAGCAGAGCGGGGTCATGGGCAATCACGTGCACCGGAACATCCGCGTCGCTCGCCCCCGTCACCCAGGGAGCCGCCTGGTGGTCCCCGACCACGACCAAGAGCGTCCGCTCATCCAGGAACCGCTCGGCGAACTCGGACATCACCAGCAGCGAGTAGTCGAGAGAGCGAGCGTAGCCCTGGCGCAGAGCCTGGACGTCCCACCAGATCTCCTCGGGCGGATACCCATCCTCTCGGTAGGGTCCGAAAATCGCTCCGTCCCCCATGGAGTCCCAATCGACGAGGGGTAAGACGGGGGTCCAGGGAGCGTGGCTACTCACCATCGCCGCTTCCAAAAAGAGCGGAGTTGTCGCCTCCTTGATGAGGTCCCCGAGGAACGACCACGTGAACTGGTCGGGGACGGTGACCCAGTAGAAGGGCGGGCCGGCGTAGGGGATGGAAGGCCTCGAGTACACGTCGTCGTAGCCGAGTCGGAGCCCCTCCGGCCAGCTCGTCGTGATGGCGGGCATCACGGTCGCAGTGCGGTAGCCGGCGCGACGGAAGTCGTCGACCAGCGTCTTGCGCTCGCTCGAGAGCAGGAGGTCGTAGCGAAGCTGATTTTCGAGCCAGAGTCCGCTGAGCATCGTCCCGTGCGCGTACCATGACTGCCCGCCCAGGGTGGGGGAGGCAAACTCGCCGGTCGCGACGTGGAGGCCCGCTCTCTCGATTCGTACTGCGATCGTGTCGAGGCGCGGCCGAATGGTCACCGCGAACTCGGGGTCCTCGAGCGCCGCCATCCCGTAGGACTCGATGTACGTCACAACGACGTTGCGGCCCTCCAGCTTCGAGAGCAGCCCTGGCAAGTCCGCGAATCCGTCCGGGCGCGTCTCCAGTTCGGCCGCAAACGTCCTCCGTTCCTCGCGGGTCACCCCAAATTGCTCCGCCTGCTCGACGGCGAGCCAAACGGCGGGTGCGGCTATCAGATGTCCAACGGCGGGCGCGGCCAGACCGATGAGGCCGAGCGCGAGCGAGCCCACTATGATTCCCCCTGCGGCCCGCGGTACGGGCCGGGAGAGGCACTTCCCTCCGTCCGAGGAGGTCGGCGTCAGAAGCCATGCCATCGCGAACGCCGACAGGGCGAGGAACACGGTGATTGCCCCTAACCCGAAAAGTGTCCGCAAGAACCCTGAATTCCCCACCGCCAGCCGGTAGATGGAGCTCAGCAGATACGGGTCCAAAGAGAGGTTGAGCGGGCGGCCCAGGCTCACCCGAAAGACGACATCCGTGAGCGCGACGGCAACGAACAGAATGACTCCCGTAGCCAAGACCCAGGCCAGCCCGCGGCTCCAAGGTCGCCGTGGCAGGAGCGCCATCGCTCCCACGATCAGGGCCGCCTCCAGGGAAAGCCAGGCCGGCGCCGGTGCGTCCGCCACCGCGGCTGAGAGCCACGAGGGCGTCAGGAGCAGCCCATTGACAAGCACCCACCCGGACACGAGCCTGATCATCTTAATGAGTACCCTCATCAGCCGGAGTCCTACAGGCACATCTTTCGCCCGACCGCCCCGGAACCGGTTTCCGGGACGACTTGCGGAGCGGCCAGCCAGCCCACGACGCCCGGATCGGGGCACACGCGGCCCCAACGATACCACCTGACCGAATGGCGCACAAAGCGGAACGAGGACTCTTCGAGCTCAGGCAAGGACGAGTTCTCTGCGTGACCAATGGGGCTCGAGGTGCGTGCTCATTGGTCGCTGCAGTCGAATGTCTGGGCATGGACGGGCTGGAACGACTCCGCTCCCTCGGTGCGCCCCTTCGTCTGGTCGTGACCCGCCATCGCGGTCGAGCGATGGGGATCGCTGCGCATGAGGGTGAAGCGAACCTCAGCATCGGACTCGACGTCGGCGAGACTCCGGAGACGATTCTGGGACTGGCGACGGAGAGAAGACCCGCCCAGTCCGGCTCTTCTCTCCGCTTCAACACGCGTCCGGCTAGCGCCGCTGAATCGGCGGGGTTGGCGCTCACTAGATTCGCCCGTCTCCTTCCGGCTGTGGTGAGCGTGGAGGTGGATCGCGGTTCGCCGCTACTAATGCGCTGGATCGAGGACGGGACGGTTCTCGACGTCTCGAACGAGGACGCAGAGCACGCGGCGGCCGGGTCCGGAATCGAGATCACCACCGTGGCTGAGGCGCCGGTTCCCTTGGCGGGTGCCGAGCACTCCCGTTTCGTATTCTTCCGAGAAGGTGGGGGCTTCCTAGAGCACGTGGCGGTACTGGTCGGGCCTCGCGCAGGATGGCCCGATCCGGTGCCGGTACGCCTCCACTCGGCGTGCCTCACGGGAGACCTCTTCGGTAGCTTGCGCTGTGACTGTGGGGAGCAGCTCCGCGGGAGCCTCGAGCACTTCAAGAACCGGGGTGGAGGCGTGTTGGTATATCTGGCCCAGGAGGGTCGTGGGATCGGACTGGGTAACAAGATTCGCGCTTACAACCTCCAGGCCGATGGTCTGGACACGGTCGATGCCGACGGCGTGCTCGGCTTCGGTCCGGACGAGCGGCGCTACGATGCGGGGGTGGCAATCCTGAACCACCTCGACATCGCTCGGGTCGAACTCCTCACCAACAACCCCAACAAGGTAATGGCGGTGGAGGAGAGCGGCATCGAAGTCACCGAGCGCACGCCCCTCTACGGTGGGATCAACCGCCACAACCTGCGCTATGTCCAGACCAAGGCGAACCGCTCGGGTCACTGGTTAATGGACATGATTTCGCAGCCCGTTTCGGCGGATTAGCCGACCGGCTATCCCGGTGGAAGACACCACCCGTGTGATCGGCTCTCACACCCCAAGCGTACCCGCTGGCCGTGTCCGCGTGGATGGCAAGTTTCTAGAGGTCGATGGGCGTCGTGTTTGGATCAAAGGAGTTGCCTACGGCACCTTCGCTCCAGATAGCGAGGGAGCGCAATTCCCGTCGAAGGAGCGTATCGCACAAGATTTTACACTGATGGCGGCCGCCGGCATCAACACGGTGCGTACCTACACGCCGCCGTCATCGGCCCTGCTCGACGAAGCCCTTCGGCACGGTCTCGGCGTGATGGTCGGACTGGCGTGGCCGCAACACATCCCATTCCTCGACGACAGAAGACTCACCCGACGCATTAAATATGACGCCGTCACGACTGTGAGACGGCTTGCGGAGCACCCCGCGACGCTTCTTTTTGCTCTCGGAAACGAAATCCCCACGGGGATCGTCCGTTGGCACGGCCACAGAAGGATCGAGCGGTTCCTGCGCGAGCTCTATCAGGACGTGAAGGCCGCGGCACCCAATAGCCTGTTGACGTATGTAAACTTCCCGCCGACTGAGCACCTCGAGCTCGATGCATTCGACGTCTTCGCCTACAACGTCTATCTCCACCGCGAGACTGAGCTTCGAGGCTATCTCGCACGTTTGCAGCATCTCGCGGGCATCCGACCGCTGCTCCTTGCGGAAGCCGGTGGGGACAGCTTGCGAGAGGGGCTAAAGGGGCAAGCGTACATCACGGCGACACATCTCCGGACGGCTTTTGCCGAAGGTGCCTGTGGTGCGGTAGCGTACACCTGGACCGACGAGTGGTGGCGCGGAGGCCGGACGGTCGACGACTGGAACTTTGGCCTGGTCGATGAGGAGCGACACCGCAAACCGGCGCTCGCTGCAGTGCAAGAGGTCTTCGCCAGCGCTCCGTTCCCGTCCAGCGAGCGCGCTACGTGGCCGAGAGTCTCGGTGGTGGTCTGCGCGTATAACGCCGCGGACACCCTTGCCGACTGCCTGACGTCGCTCGACGAGTTGATCTACCCCGACGTGGAAGTCATCGTCGTCGACGATGGGTCGCGCGATGCGACGGGGGACATCGCTCGAGGGTATTCCGGCGTTCGTGTCATCGAGGTGCCGAACGGCGGTCTGAGTGCGGCGCGGAACGTCGGACTCGCCGCCGCGACCGGCGAGATCATCGCGTACACCGACGCCGATGTCCGTGTCGACCCCGATTGGCTGACCTACTTGGTGCAGCCATTGCTCACCTCTGACGTCGCCGGCGTCGGAGGTCCGAACGTCGTGCCGGCAGACGACCCATGGGTGTCACAGTGTGTAGCGCGTGCCCCTGGAGGACCGATCCACGTCATGCTCGACGACCGGATCGCTGAACACGTACCGGGCTGCAACATGGCGTTCAAAAGGGACGTGCTCTTGGCCGCCGATGGCTTCAATCCGGTCTATGTCCGTGCCGGCGACGACGTCGACATCTGCTGGCGGCTGCAGGCCAAGAAGCTGGATATCGGCTTCGCACCGTCGGCTCTGGTCTGGCACCATCGCCGTGCGAGCGTGCGAGAGTATTGGCGTCAGCAGGTCGGATATGGCGAGGGGGAGGCTTGGCTCGACGCGCATCATCCCGAAAAGTTTCTCGGCGGGCAAATGGTGTGGCGTGGGCGTATCTATGGCCCACTTGCCTTCCAGGGCACGGT
Source organism: Gemmatimonadales bacterium UBA6960 (assembly GCA_963579625.1). GTDB lineage: Bacteria > Gemmatimonadota > Gemmatimonadetes > Longimicrobiales > Gaopeijiaceae > JAAXGI01. The sequence continues at coordinate 2,308 of CAUZHN010000005.1, read as the reverse complement.
GGCCGAGCGGCGAGTGAACACTGGGGTTTGGGGTACAGCGGCATTCCCATCGATCTACAGCACCCAATCGCATCGGTGGCACTACCTGCCCCACTCGCCGGGGTGGATGGCCACGTCGTTCGTTTTGCTACTCATCGGGGTCTTTGGGCCGCTGGCAGGCATGGACGCCGCGTGGCTTCCTCTGATCGCCGGGATCCTTGGCGGAACCGTCACCGTCGCGCAGTGTGCCCGATACGGTTGGCATGCCAACCTCGACGGTCTGCCCGCTATCGGACGCTGGTCCATGCGACAGAGTAGCTTTTTGTATCGAGGCCTCATCGCATGGCTCCACGTACTCCAGCCGCTGGCCCGATTCAGAGGGCGCCTCCGCGGTCTGTCGCGGCCCCGGGCAGTGGCACTGAAGCACGTGACGCGGCATCCTTGGAAGTCGCCGATGCCGACCTTGCGCGACGTCGTCGCGTCCATGCGCCTCGTGACCCGCACCGGTACGGAACACTCGTTCTGGAGCGAGTCGTGGGCATCGCACACGACCCTGTTGACTGAACTCGTCGGGGTCCTGCGCGCCTCGCGGCCCACTCAGATCGTCGACGTCGACGCGGGATGGCGTCCCGACCGGGATTTCAGCTTGGCGATCGGCCGCTGGGGTTGGCTGCACGTGCGGACGCTTGTGGAGGAGCACGAACACGGAGCTTGTCTCTTCCGGATGCGAGCACGGCTGCGTCCCAGCTTCGTCGGTACCCTTCAGGGTGTGACGTTGGCGGTATTGATGGCCGGCGGCATGAGCGCGTCGATTTTCATCTATGATCTGTCGGTGACCGTCTTGGTCGCGGCGATTTCCATGGCGGCGATCGGCGTCCGCGCCGCTTGGCAAACGATGCGCGCCACGGCTGTGCTCGATCGGGCGGTCACTCGGGTCAGCACGGCTGCCGGGCTGCTGAAATTGCCGGTCTCGACCACGGTCGAAACTATGGTCAAACCCGCGGCCGGCTCCATGGTCGAATTCGCCGTAGAACCCAGGGTCGAACCCACGCCCCGGCGATCCGCCGAGACGACGGTGTCCGATTTCATAGGCTGAGATTGTTTTCGTGACCGTGGTTGCCTGGACGCTCGGATTCCTCCGACCCTATCGCGGAAAGGCCACCGTGATCCTTGCGCTGTCGATCCTGGAAATCGGCCTGGTGGTGTTGGCCCCCTGGCCACTCAAAGTGATCGTGGACTATGTGCTGGGCGGTCTTCCGCTTCCGGCGATGCTTGTAGCCATCATGCCCGCAGCAATCGGTGACAACGCTCTGGCGTTCCTCGTTGTCGTCGTCCTGGCTGGTCTCCTAGTCCAGATCGCCAACGAGGTGGTCCGTATGGTCCACACCCAGATGCAGGTGAAGGTGGCTCAGAGCGTCGTCTACACGCTCCGGGCCAAGCTTCTGGAGCACCTCCAGGCGCTTCCGCTGCGCCACCACGTCCTGACCCCGACAGCCGATTCAGTCTATCGGCTCGATGCAGACGCGCACTGTGTGGACGACCTGATTATCGGTGGTGTGTTTCCGCTGACTCTCGCTACGCTCAATCTTGGGGTCATGTTCGTGGTCCTGGTCTACCTAGACCCGACGCTCGCCCTGCTTTCGCTAGTGGTAGCGCCGTTTCTCTATGTGTGCCTCCGCTTCTACTCGCGCACTATGCTCGATCGCGCCGAGCGGGTGAAGGCGCTGGAGTCGACGTTGATCGAGCGCGCCTTCGAGATTCTGTCCTCAGTTGCGGCTGTGAAGAGCTTTACTCGGGAGCGCCACGAGCTGGCACGCTTCTCGAGCTCTGGGGACGACACCATGCGTGCCCGGCTCACGCTGACATGGCAGGAATCGCTCTTCTCCGTCGCAGTGACGGCGATCACGATTTCCGGCACGGCTCTGGTCCTGATCGTGGGCGGACTCCACGTACTGAACGGCACGCTTACACTCGGGAGCCTGCTCGTGGTCCTCGCGTATCTAGCTGCGGTCTACGACCCGATCTCGGCAATTGCACACTCGACCGGATCGCTGCAGCAAGCCATCACGAGTGCTCGCCGTGTCCGCGAGATCTTCTCCCTCACCCCTGAGATCCTCGACCACCCCGATGGGATCGACGCGTCAGGCACCGAGGGACACATCCGCTTCGATGAGGTGAGCTTCAAGTACGGAGACGAACGGGACGTGCTCGACACCATCAGCTTCGAGGCCCGACCTGGAGAGATGGTCGCGCTGGTCGGTCTTACCGGCGCCGGCAAGACCACGATCGCCAGCTTGGTCCCAAGATTCTTCGAGCCCGACTCCGGCCA